>NZ_JBJIAO010000005.1:0-268967 GCF_045310825.1 Mycobacterium sp. SMC-21
ACACACCCAGCCAACCAGACACCCCAATCACAGGCCGACAGCAGCTGACCGTTCTACACCCTCAATCATGAAGAGCCAGTAAATGTTGCGGGACGCCGCTAATCGCGGTTGGTAGTGCGCCGAACGTTCTTACTCAGGTTCGGTCTTCCAGACGTCGATCACGGCGTTTAAGTCGGCATTCGATTTTACTTTCGTGAAGACCGCCATCCGACCGACCGGGAAGAATTCTGCCACATTCTCCAGAATGTGGTAATGCGGTCTGTTGATGTAGTCGTCGACGACGACTTGCCACCCGTGTGTATCCCGTAGCAGGTTAAAGCATTTCGCGGCGCAAGCCACTCGAAAGCGCCCGTCTACTAACACCAAATCTGGTGGCACATTTATGAATCGCGGATCCGAATAGCGTCGGTACAGTGCTAGGCGCTGCTCATCTGCGTGGCCGTATGGCCGTCCCCAAGGGCCCGTGCGGCCTATATCCGCGTATACCAGTTGTTGGTTTTCGCTTTCAAGTCCGGCTGCCGCAATTTTTGCGCCGACGAGACGGAGGAAGTTGGGGTCGGACTCGACTCACACCATGTTGACGCCGCGACTGGCGGCTTGGATGGTTGATCCGCCGGTGCCGTACTCAAGATACGACTTCGCATTATTCAGTTGGCCAATAAACCATTTAGTCGATTCGGCGCTGTCGAAATGCGGATTATCGGGTACCGACAATTTAGACCAGTTTTGACGTGCTTTAAATACCCAATATTCGGCAGAATGCATTTATCCCCCTATGTACAATTTCTTACCACGGACATGTCCGCGGTGGTGCACGACCTCCATTCTAGGGTCGCACCTGCACTTGATGTGCCGATTTTTGCGAAATCGTGCCGCGACTCCCGATGGATTGCGTCGACCCCATCTGCGAGGTCTTCGGGTCCCAGGAGGGTAAAGCCAAACCGCGGGCTGAATAGTGATCGTCGCGACCGGCGAGTACGATGACACAGCCTGATTCAAAGCGGCTACCGTCGGCGAGAACTTATCCGCGATAAGGTCGAGTGGCCCACAATAGGAGTTGAAGTAGACGCCTTTGATGGCGCAGGACCGAGTTGAGAGTTCAGGCCACGCTTCTTGACGAAGCTTGACCAGATGCGCTCCTGGGAGCATAACCGCGCTGCCGGTTCTTGCCAGCGCGGATTCCGCGCCCTGGTAATTGGTCGGCAGTGAATCAGTATCCGAAGGCTTGGTCGTCGGCGTCGATGTCGCGGGCGGCGTTGATCAAGTGCACATCGCCCCAAATTCGCTGCGTCACAGGCGCTTTTGTGCCAACTATAGATCGCCTGGATGGAGACCCTAAGAACCGGCAGGTTCGCCTCGACGGGCACGCCGTCATCGGCAAGGTTACCGGCCAGAGGCTCCGCCGGTGCGGGCCACTGCGGTAGCGTCGACTCGAAGCTTGGCGGGAACGGCTGTGGCAAGAGGTTGATCGTTTCGATCCTCACAGTTCAAGAGACAACCAAACCGGGGTTGTCCCATCACGGGGTCACCACGCTACGAAAGTACCCGCCTCTCGGAAATATCGGTTGTTCATGTCGCAAGCGCCCGAGCAAGTTGCATGTTAAGCCACGTCAGCGATAGTTACCCGTGACCCAGGCTTTGAACCCATGCTTTCCGAGCAGGTAACGCAGAGATTCGTACTGTTGCTTCTTACGTTTCTTACCGCGCACATCGATGTAGTGGTGGACCACTTCGATTGAAGGGTCGAACCAGCGTTTGATGCCCTTCTTCTCCAATCGGATCGCCAGATCCTGAGCCCCATGGTTGCGCATGTTGATGTCATAGCCGCCGATCGATTTGTACGCATCGGCATAGATCAGCATGTTGCCCTCGTGCAGCCAGAAAGTCTCCTGAGCTGTTGGTGCATCCAGCACGTTCGGATAGTTCTTGACGATTGGCCGGACCGCCTGCTGAATCGTGCGGGCCAATTTGGGACGGTTGCGGATCCGGTCGAGGACTGGGGGAATCGCCGTCATGTGCGTGTGCAAACAAAACGCTGGGCCGAAATTGTAAGGTTCCTGACTTCCGTCGGTGCGGCTTACCAGCCCGCCTATCGCACCCACGCCCTTGTCGACGTAGCGAGCGGCAACCTGGCGCGCCACGTCGGCGATGTTCTCGGTCTCCAGATCCATGTCGGCATCGATGAAGTGGATGAGCTCGTCGCCATCGATCACCTTGAGGACTTGATTGCGGTTCGCTGTGCAGCCCTGGTTTTGCGGGGCGACGATCATCTGCACCTGACCGCCAAACTCCTTGACCACCTCGACACTGTCATCAGTGGACCCGTCATCGAACACATATATGCGGTCGTAGCCCTGTACCAGCACCTGTGGCAGGAGCTTGCGTAGGTGGTGGCCCATGTTGTAGTTGGGAATCGCGGCAATGACCGGCAACTCGTTCGACATTACGGTTAGTGTCCCTTCCGTACTGCGTCTCAAATGACGCCTACGCCAAAATGTTTCGGGGTGCCAACGACGCCGCCGGGCAAACCGTTGCATGGCCTCTCTGTGGCCTCTCGCGCCATGCGCAAACCTACCATCCGACTGACCACCACCTCGCGACAAGCTGTGAGGTGTGGTCAGCAGACAATGCGCTTCGGCAGTTCGACGTCGGCCGTACGGTAGCCTCACAGCGATCGGCCGTGTTAGCTGGCAATTGGAAGCGCGCGTCGGGCGAGCTCGGCCCTCAGGGCTCGCTATACCTCGATGACAGCAAGCAGAAGCAAGGAGATCAGTCGTGCGGCTGACAGTATTCGGTATGGGGTACCTCGGACTCACCCACGCTGTGTGTATGGCTGAATTGGGCCACGAGGTGCTCGGGGTCGAGGTAGATCACGACAAGGTTGCCAAGCTTGCGAATGGCGAAGTGCCGTTCTACGAGCCTGGACTGGCGGCGCTGCTGAAAAAGCACCTGGAATCCGGCCTTTTGCGTATCACCACCAGCTATCAGGACGCTGCGGATTGGGGGGCGCTGTACTTCATCGCGGTCGGTACCCCACAGAAGAAGGGCGAATCGGCTGCAGACTTGCGATACGTCGAAGCTGTTATCGATGGACTCGCTCCGCTAGTGCGCAGCGAGGTGTTGATCCTCGGCAAATCCACTGTGCCCGTGGGCACATGCGCGAAGCTCGTTGACCGAGCCCGCGCTCTGTCCACGGAGGGCGAGATCGAAATCGCCTGGAACCCTGAGTTCCTCCGCGAAGGCTATGCCGTGCATGACACATTGACCCCGGATCGGATTGTGTTGGGCCGTACCGAAGGTGGCCGGGCTGAGACACTGACCCGCGAGGTGTATGCCACGATTCTTGAGCGGGATACACCGTTCATCGTGACGGACCCGGAGACCGCCGAACTGGTCAAGGTATCCGCCAACGCCTTTCTGGCTACCAAGATCTCCTTCATCAATGCGATCGCCGAGGTATGCGATGCTGTAGGCGCGGATGTGAGAGCAGTCGCCGACGCGATCGGTTATGACGCGCGCATCGGCCGCCGTTTTCTCAACGCCGGTCTAGGCTTTGGCGGCGGCTGCCTTCCCAAGGACATCCGGGCTTTTATGGCGCGTGCTGGCGAACTAGGCGCCTCGGAGGCCCTAATGTTCTTGCGTGAAGTGGACAACGTCAACATGCGGCGTCGTACACGTATGGTCGAGGTCACTAGAGCTGCCTGCAACGGGTCGCTCCTGGGTGCGAACATCGCGATCCTGGGCTCGGCGTTCAAACCGGATTCTGATGACGTCCGTGACTCGCCTGCACTTAATGTCGCTGGTCAACTACAGCTGCAGGGTGCTTCGGTCACGGTGTACGACCCGAAGGCGATTGAGAACTCCCGCAGAGTGTTTCCGACGCTTTCGTACGCGAACTCGGTTCGTGGCGCATGCGAGAATGCCGACGTCGTCCTGGTATTGACCGAGTGGTCTGAGTTCACCGAGATTAACCCGGCTGAACTCAGTGCCATCGTGCGTCGTACCACCGTGATCGACGGCCGGCTCTGCCTGGACCGTGAGTGGTGGACCAAGTGCGGCTGGCGCTATCTGACTTGACCCGTCAGGTCAGATAGCGACTGGAATCAGTCGCCAAGCTGTCCTGTCTCAGCAGCTTGCCGGTAGTTACGCGCGGCAAGGGGGCCGAACAGCGCGCTGAGAACAACGATCCAAGCAACGGAAGCCGCGAGTGGCAGCCAGAATGCGCCAGCGCCTTGCGACAGCTGGCTCATGGCCTGAATAGCCGGGGCGACGGGCTGATATTGGGCAAGGGGACGCAGTAACGCCGGGAGTTTGGCGACCGGAATGATCGCTGCGAACGCTAAACCCATGCTGGCAGTACCTACCCATGCCAGGATTGTGCGGCCTTGGTCGTGTAATGCCAACGTGATCACGATCATCGCATAGACGAGGACTACGAGACTCGGAACAGCGAGGTATGCGAGCAGTTCGATGATGTTGCCGCCAAATCGGAAGCCGAGTGCATAGCCAGTTGCCAGGATAAGTGCGCTCCCGGCGAAAGTGCGCATGGATTCGGCGAGCAGCGTCCCGATCAGCGCGCTCGCTCTTCGGACGGGCATGATCCACAGCCGGGTGAGCAGGCCGCTCTCTCGATCATGAGGCATAGTCATCCCGGCGCCCACACAACCGGACATGGCACCCGCAACCGCGCACACCGGGATCAGTACGTCAAGGCCGCTGTTGCCGGTGAGGCGGGTCATCGAGGTTCCGACTAGCAGACTATAGGCGACCAATAGAACCGTGGGAAACAGCAGCGCTTGAAGGGGCACGGTTGGGTAGCGCCGCCACTGTATGAGCAACCGGCTGGCGAATATCCAACTTTCGGTTAACAGCGAAAATTGCCGCGTTGATTGGGTATTCACTGGGCCCGCCTTTGCAACCGGAGTGCGAACATGCCGAAGACAATGAGAAGCCCAACGCACCATGCGAGGCTGACGAGCAGATTGCCTTGGTGCACGTGACCGCTGGTGAGGCCGCGCAGCGTTTCGGTGATCTGAGAAATGGGTTGGTAACGGACAAAGGGTTGTACCCAAGTGGGGAACGATCCCAGCGGAGCGAGTCCGGTCGAAAGCAGGACCAATAGCAGCTGGGGCACCATAAGTAACTGGCTGGCAACTTCGGTCCGACCAGCCTTACTGCCTGTCGCGTCGGCGCCCAGCGACAGCGCCAAGGTGAGAGTGAGAGCCAGACCGAAAAACGCTGCCACATAGCCAATGCCGCCAGCGAATCGGAATCCGAACACTGATGCTGCAGCGATTGATGCAACTGTCGCGAGTGCGCCACGTATGATGCAGTAGCTCATTCGGGCCAAGAGTGGCGCGTATTGGGAAATGGGGAGAGTGCGTAGTCGAACACCCATACCACTGGCCTTTTCGTGCGCCGCCCGATCGGTGGTGGTGAGCGCCCCAAATAACATAGCCTGAACAACCACGGCAGGCAGTACGTACTGCGCGTAACTCATTCCGCCGGTGTTGATCACATCGCGCAGCAACAAGGTTAGGCCAATTAAGCCCAGCAACGGAGCCACCGCTGCGAAGATCAAATCTACCCGACTTCGGCTGACGATTCGGGCAGTAAGAATTGTCGGCGCGTTCATGCCGTGGTCGCCGGGGTGGTGAGGTGGAGGAACACCTCGTCGAGTGAGGGGCGGCGCAGCGAGATGTCGATGAGTTCGACGCCGATCTCGTCCATCCGGCGGAATACCTCGGTCAGGGTCGCGACGCCGCCCGGCGCCGGTACCGACACCGTCGTCGCGTCGGTGTCGACCTCGATCTCGTCGAAATCGGCCAGGGCCGTGGCGATGCGCGGCAGGTCATCCGGGTTGAGCGGGGTCATCTCGCAGTAGCTCGAGCCCGTCTGGCGCTTGAGCTCGTCGGCGGTCCCGCGGGCGACGATCTGTCCGCCGTTGAGGATGACGATGGAATCGCTGAGGATGTCGGCTTCTTCCAGGTACTGCGTCGTCAGCAGGACGGTGATGCCCTGGGACTTCATCGAGGACACCAGATTCCAGACGTCGCGGCGGCTGCGCGGGTCCAGCCCGGTGGTCGGCTCGTCGAGGAACAGCACCTTCGGTGGGACCACGAGGGACACCGCGATGTCGATGCGGCGGCGCATGCCGCCGGAATACCCGCTCACCTGGCGGTCCGCGGCGTGCCCCATGTCGAATTGGGTGATCAGTTCGTCGGCCCGGCTGCGGGCCTCGCCGCGCCGCAGGCCCCGCAGGCGCCCGAACAGGACGAGGTTCTCCCGTCCGGTCAGCCGGAGGTCCAGGGCGGCATCCTGTCCGGTGACGCCGATGGACTGACGCACCTTCGCCGGTTCCTTTGCCACGTCGTAGCCGGCGACGATCGCCTGGCCCGAGGTCGGCTTGAGCAAGGTGGAGAGGATCTTGACGGTCGTCGTCTTGCCGGCGCCGTTGTGTCCCAGCAACGCACACACAGAGCCGGTGGGGACGGAAAAGCTCACGTCGCGGAGTGCGGGAACAGACCCGCCAAAAGTCTTGGCGACGTTAATGAGCTCGATCACGGAGTCATACGATACAGAGAGCCGCAGCGCATTCAATTCGCACAGCGCACGCCGTGATGTGGACATCATCACTATGTGGCGCTCGGCGAGGGCCCCATCGAGACCCCGATTCGGTTGCCGGATCTCTACGTCGGCGACAAATTTTCGGGCAAATGAATTGCGGTGCTCGTCGCCATCGCGGAACGCGCCGCCGATCGACCGCCGGGCATGACGCCGTCTGTGGTGGTCACCGGACTGAATGGACCTTGCCCAGGGTTGTCGCGAGGCAAGTCGACCCGCCGTTGTCGAGGTTGCGGTTGACCACGTATCAGCTATGTCTTAGAGTTTGCTGAATTCGTAAATATCCCTTTCTGTGCGAGGACGTGGCATGGTGCATCTCGATGTTCTCCCAGTGAAGGCGACACGCCGTCGGGGCCGCCCGGCCGGCACCGATTCGGCGCAGACGCGGGCGCGCATCCTGGACGCCGCACGCGAGGTGATCGCAGTCCGTGGCTACCACGCCACCACCATCCAGGCCATCGCCGAGATCGCCGAGTTGAGCCGTCCCACGCTGCATTACCACTTCCAGACGCGTGAGGACATCTACCACTGTCTGCTGAATGAGATCGCCACGACGATCGACCTCTGCATCGCCCGAGCGGGAGCGGAATCCACTCTGCCAGAACAGATTTCGGTACTCGTCACCGAATTCCGCAACGCTGGTGTCCATGAACCGGGCAGTGTGGCGCTGCTGGTCAGCTCCTATCTGGAGGCCGACCGGTTGCCGGCCCCGCGCAGGGACGCGAAGGCGGCCGTCCGCAAATTCATGGACCAGGCTGTACGCGACGCCGTGGCGCGCGGTGAGTTGCCTGCCGAGACGGCTGTGGCCCCTGTGGCGGACCTGCTCTACACCATGGTGTGGGGGCTCGGCTTCTATGCCGGGCTCGTGGCCGACCGGGATCGCGTCGAAGCGGTAACTAAGCAACTGCAACAGGTGTTGCACAAGGGGTTGCTGGTGGGTCCCGTGGCAACAGCGGCCGCGCCCACGTCGTAGTCCCGCCGACGACACAGCGCCCGACACGCCGAGAGGTGTCGGTGGCCCGTTTTAGACTGGCAGCCCTATGAGCCAGTTCGTGCACCTCCACAATCACACCGAGTACTCGATGCTGGACGGTGCGGCGAAGGTCAAGCCGATGGTGCAGGAAGCCATCCGGTTGGGTATGCCGGCAATCGGCATGACCGACCACGGAAACATGTTCGGCGCCAGCGAGTTCTACAACACCGCCACCAAAGAGGGCATCAAGCCGATCATCGGCATCGAGGCGTACATCGCGCCCGCGTCGCGCTTCAACACGAAGCGCATCACCTGGGGCGATCCGAGCCAGAAGAGCGACGACGTCTCGGGTAGTGGTTCGTACACCCACATGACGATGGTCGCGGAGAACGCGACCGGTCTGCGCAACCTGTTCAAGCTGTCGTCGCTGGCGTCGTTCGAGGGACAGCTCGGCAAGTGGTCCCGCATGGACGCCGAGATCATCGCCGAGCACTCGGCGGGCATCATCGCCACGACCGGCTGCCCGTCGGGTGAGGTGCAGACCCGGCTGCGGCTCGGTCACGAGAAGGAAGCTGTCGAGGCCGCCGCGAAGTGGCAGGAGATCTTCGGCAAGGAGAACTTCTTCCTCGAACTGATGGACCACGGCATCGAGATCGAGCGCCGGGTTCGCGAGGGCCTGCTGGACATCGGCAAGAAGCTGGGCATCCCGCCGCTCGCCACCAACGACTGCCACTACGTCACCCGCGAGGCCTCGCACAACCACGAGGCGCTGCTGTGTATCCAGACCGGCAAGACGCTGTCCGATCCGACGCGGTTCAAGTTCGACGGTGACGGCTACTACCTCAAGTCGGCCGAGGACATGCGGGCCATGTGGGATCACCAGGTACCCGGTGCCTGCGATTCGACGTTGCTGATCGCCGAGCGCGTCGAGTCCTATGCCGATGTCTGGAAGTTCCACGACCGGATGCCGATCTTCCCGGTGCCCGAGGGCGAGACGCAGGCCACGTGGCTGCGCAAAGAGGTGCTGCGTGGTCTGGACCGGCGCTTCCCGGGCGGCCCGCCGCAGGAGTACCTCGATCGCGCCGAGTACGAGATCAGCGTCATCGTGCAGATGGGCTTCCCGGCGTACTTTCTCGTCGTCGGTGACCTCATCAGCCACGCGCGCGAAGTGGGAATCTGGGTCGGCCCCGGCCGAGGTTCGGCCGCAGGTTCGCTGGTGGCGTGGGCGATGGGCATCACCAACATCGACCCGATCCCGCACGGTCTGCTGTTCGAGCGGTTCCTCAACCCCGAGCGCGTGTCGATGCCCGATATCGACATCGACTTCGACGACCGCCGCCGTGGCGAGATGGTGCGCTACGCCAGCGAGAAGTGGGGCAGTGACCGCGTCGCCCAGGTCATCACCTTCGGTACCATCAAAACCAAAGCGGCACTGAAGGATTCGGCTCGAGTCCATTACGGGCAGCCGGGCTTCGCCATCGCCGACCGCATCACCAAGGCGCTGCCGCCGCCGATCATGGCCAAGGACATCTCGGTGGCGGGGATCACCGACCCCAACCACGAGCGGTACAAGGAAGCCGCCGAGGTCCGCGCGCTGATCGACACCGACCCCGACGTGCGCACCATCTACGAGACCGCCCGCGGTCTGGAGGGGCTGGTCCGCAACGCGGGTGTGCACGCCTGTGCGGTGATCATGAGCTCCGAACCGCTCATCGACGCCATCCCGATGTGGAAGCGCGCCCAGGACGGCGCCATCATCACCGGCTGGGACTACCCGTCGTGTGAGGCCATCGGCCTGTTGAAGATGGACTTCCTGGGCCTGCGCAACCTCACCGTCATCGGTGACGCGCTGGAGAACATCAAGGCGAACCGGGGCATCGATCTGGACCTCGACCACCTGAGCCTGGACGACCCGAAAACCTACGAGCTGCTGGCGCGCGGCGACACGCTGGGCGTGTTCCAGCTCGATGGATCCGCGATGCGCGATCTGCTGAAACTGATGCGGCCGACCGGCTTCGAGGACATCGTGGCCGTCCTGGCGCTGTACCGACCGGGTCCGATGGGTGTGGACGCGCACACCGACTACGCGAAGCGCAAGAACGGGCTGCAGGAGATCAAGCCCATCCACCCGGAGCTCGAAGAGCCGCTGCGCGACATCCTTTCCGAGACTTACGGTCTGATCGTCTACCAAGAACAGATCATGCACATCGCACAGAAGGTCGCGGGCTACTCGCTCGGCCAAGCAGACCTGCTGCGTCGCGCGATGGGTAAGAAGAAGAAGGAAATCCTCGACGAGGCGTACGGCGGCTTCGCCGACGGTATGAAGCAGAACGGCTTCTCTCAGGCGGCCATCACCGCGTTGTGGGACACCGTGCTGCCGTTCGCCGGCTACGCGTTCAACAAGTCGCACGCCGCCGGCTACGGCCTGGTGTCGTTCTGGACCGCCTATCTCAAGGCCAACTATCCGGCCGAGTACATGGCGGGTCTGCTGACGTCGGTCGGCGATGACAAGGACAAGGCCGCGGTGTACCTGGCGGATTGCCGACGCCTGGGAATCACGGTGCTGCCACCGGATGTCAACGAGTCGGTGCACAACTTCGCCTCGGTCGGCAAGGACATCCGCTACGGCCTGGGCGGTGTGCGCAACGTCGGAGCCAACGTGGTGCAGTCCATCATCGCGGGCCGGACCGACAAGGGGAAATACACCGATTTCTCCGACTACCTCAGCAAGATCGACATCACGGCCTGCAACAAGCGGGTCACCGAATCCCTGGTCAAGGCAGGCGCTTTCGACTCGCTGGGCCATGCCCGCAAGGGCCTGTTCCTGGTGCACGCCGATGCGGTCGACTCGGTGCTCGGCACCAAGAAGGCCGAGGCCATGGGTCAGTTCGATCTGTTCGGCGGCGGTGACGCGGGGGATGCCGGCGATGCGGCCTTCACCATCAAGGTGCCCGACGACGAGTGGGACGACAAGCACAAGCTCGCCCTGGAGCGAGAGATGCTGGGCCTGTACGTTTCCGGCCATCCGCTCAACGGCGTCGCGCACCTGCTCAACGCGCAGGTGGACACCCAGATTCCCGCCATCCTCGAAGGCGCGGTCGCCAACGACAGCCAGGTCCGCATCGGCGGCATCCTGGCGGGCGTGGTCCGGCGCGTCAACAAGCAGGGATTGCCCTGGGCCTCAGCGCAATTGGAAGATCTCAACGGTTCGGTGACGGTGAACTTCTTCCCGAAGACCTACGCCGTGTTCGGTGCCGACATCATGGACGACGCCATCGTGCTGGTGAGCGGCAAGGCCCGCGTCGAAGACGAGCGGGTGTCGATCTTCGCGAGTGACCTTGTGGTGCCCGACTTCTCGAACGCGCAGGCCGACCGTCCGCTCGCGGTGAGCCTGCCGACGCGGCAGTGCACCCCGGAGAAGGTCAGCGCGCTCAAGCAGGTGCTGGCTCACCACCCGGGCACTTCTCAGGTGCATCTGCGGCTCATCAGTGGGGACCGCATCACCACCCTGGAACTGGACCAGACGCTGCGGGTGACACCGTCGTCGGCGTTGATGGGTGACTTGAAGGCGCTGCTGGGGCCGGGCTGCCTCGGCGGGTAGTCCGGGTGGTCCCAGTTCAGAAGCGGTAGCGCAGGATCCGTGCCTTCCGCGCGCCGGCGCGGGTGCACCCGGTCAGCCGGGTGGCGAACCGCAGCACCGGGGGAAACAGGTCGACCTCGGGCTGATGGGCCAGGCTGGCCTCTTCGACGAGCTGCATGCGGGGATTCCAGCTCAAGGGGTGCCGGGCATCTTTGAAACCCGCATAACCCAGTTGGCTGCCAACGTCTTTGAACATCTGCTGCGGCAGGTACTTGAAAGCCGCGAGGCTGATCGGTCCGAACTGTCCGTAGTCGTTGAACGCCAGCTCGCCGCGGTGGAAGTGTTCTGTGACGCCGCGGAACACGCCGGCGATGACGGGCTCGGTCAGGAACGCGAACAGCCCGTCTGCCACGAGCATGGTCGGCCGGTCCGCAGGAATGCCTGCCGCCCAATCCTTTTCGGCCACCGATGCCACCACCGTCCGAGAGCGCGGATTCGCCGGCAACAGCTGCTCACGCAGCGCGGAAATGCCGGCCAGGTCCACGGTGTACCAATCGACCGTCGGCGGCGGGGCCACCCGATGGAAGCCGCTGTCGAGTCCTCCGCCCAGATCGACCACGACCGCATCGGGGTGCGCTGCGGTGAATGCAGATACGCGGGCATCGAGCATCTTGGCGCGCAGCGCGGTCTGACAGACCACGCTGGTCTGGACTCCGAGCGCGGCGAAGTCGTAGTCGATGCCCGTCACTGCCGAGTCCGCCCAGGTGTCACGAAGAATCGAGCGGGGCCTGCGGCTGTCCAGAGCCCGCGCATACACGGTGAGCAGGGCAGTCCGTTCCACAGGTGTCAGTGACGTGACAGCTATTCCCATCGTTCCGACCATACGCCTGCATCTGAGCTGAACGTTCTGCCCAAAATGTTTAGCGCCCTGCGGATTTCGTGTTTGGCCGCCGCCGCGACGAATTGATGCTCAGGCTGTCGTGCAGGCGAACTTCAGCCCGATGCCTTCGGGCGCCGGCAGCACCGGCGTCAGGCAACCGAAGGTCTGGATGCCGGCGTTGCTGAACCGGACCGCGGTACGGCGCGCGTAGTTCACGCAGACCGGCCCGGTGGCGTCGGCGCGGCATTGATAGTCGCCGAACCGCAGGCTCTGTCCGTCTTTCAGTTTGGGTCCGGTGCCGGCGTTGAATCGGCCTGGATCGCCGTGTACCGAACCGACTTCCGCGGTGGGGCCTTCGAAATCGACCCAACCACCGACCCAGTGGCCGTAGGTGTCGGCCGGTTGCGGCGGTGGGGACGTCAGGTGCATCAGGCATGCCAGTGCACCGTTGAAGCTCTTGTCGGTGATGCAGTTGGCGCCTGACGCTGTGGTGAACGCGATGTCGGTGCCGAGATCGGTGGGCGTGCCGTCGCGTGTCGCGGTGTGGAACCCGGCCGGGTCGGCCGGGGTGCCTGCCTCCACCCAGGCGATCACGTCGGCGACGGGCGCGCCGGCGGGCGGCGGCGTGGTGGGCGCGGCCTTCGGCGCCGCGGTCGGGGGACGACTCGCCGGGGCGGTGGCCGACAGCGACGGCTCGGAGATCGCCACGCCGGGCTGTCCGTGCTGGTCCGAATTGGCGGCACAACCGGCAACCAGGGCACATGCCGCGAGGGCCACCGGAAGTCGCATGCCCGCCAGGGTAACCGGCACCACCCCAACACGCGGTTCAGGCACCCCGAGGATTACAGATTTTCGATAGTGTCCAGTTATGCACGAACGTACCGTCCGCGTGACTATCGACAGCGGAACCATCGAGGGGTTCACCCGCGACGGCGTGCACCGCTGGCGTTCCGTACCCTACGCGCGGCCCCCGGTGGGCCCGTGGCGCTACCGGGCCCCGCAACCCGTGCAGCCGTGGCGCGGCGTGCGCTACTGCCATGGCTTCACCTACTGTGCGCCGCAGGAGCGCAAGTACACGATGCTGAGTGTGGGCAAGTATCAGCCGATGGGCGAGGACTGCCTGACCCTGAACGTGGTGACGCCCGAGCAGCACACCGGTGAGCCGCTGCCCGTGATGTTCTTCATCCACGGTGGCGGTTACATCCTCGGCAGTTCCGCCACCCCGATCTATGACGGCGCCGCGCTGGCACGGCGCGGCTGCGTCTTCGTCTCGGCCAACTACCGGCTGGGCGCGCTCGGCTGCTTCGATGTGTCCACCCTGGCCACGGCTGAGCACCCGCTGGACGACAATCTGTTCCTGCGCGACCTGGTGGCGGCGCTCAAGTGGGTGCGGACCAACATCGCGGTGTTCGGTGGCGATCCGGACAACGTGACCATTTTCGGGGAGAGCGCCGGGGCCCACGCCGTGGCGACGTTGCTCGCCGTGCCGCAGGCGAAAGGCCTTTTCCACCAGGCGATTGCGGAGAGTCCCGCCAGTGGCATGGTGCGTTCACCCGACGCGGCCGCCCAGTTCGCGAAGCAGTTCGCCGCAGAGCTGGGCGCCGGCGAGCGGGACGGTGCGGCCGCGCTGATGGCGGCGAGGCCCGCTGAGCTGCTGGCCGCGCTGGACCGCGTCATCCGTGGTGCGGTGACCGACATGCCGGGCGCGTTCCCCGCCGGGCCGGCCTGCGGAACCGAGTTCCTGCCCGAAGATCCGATGGTCGCGATGCGCGAGGGTCGGGCTCATCAGGTGCCGCTGATCGTGGGGAGCAATGCCGACGAGGGGCGTCTGTTCACCAAGTTCATGCAGCTGCTGCCCACGAACGAGGCCATGATCGAACGCATCCTGGCGCATGTCCCGGCGGAACAGCGCGCCCGGATCACCGGCGCGTATCCGGGCTACCCGCAGTCGGCCGATGCCTGTATCAAGCTCGGCGGCGACTTCGCTTTCGGCACCGCGTCGTGGGAGATCGCCGGGGCGCACATGCGCCACGCACCTACCTATGCCTACCGGTACGACTATGCGCCGCCGGCACTGCATTGGACTGGTCTCGGTGCCACGCACGCCACCGAACTGCTCGCGGTCTTCGACGTGTACCGAACCCCGCTGGGTTCGGTACTGACGGCCGCCATGGACCGCAAATCGGCGCTGCGGATCAGCAATGACGTCCAGAACCGGTGGCGGGCGTTCGCCAGGACGGGCGTCCCCGGCGAGAGCTGGCCGCGGTACGACGCCGACGACCGCGCCGTGCTGGTGTTCGACCGCAGGACCCGCGTCGAGTTCGATCCCCGCGCCGAGCAGCGTCAGGCCTGGGAAGGCTTTTCACTGGTCAACGGCTAGGGCCTACTTCTTGACCACCTGGGTGCCGCCGGCGAGTTCGTCGTGCCGGCCCTGCTTGCAGGGGCTGGAGTTGATGGTGACGGCGATGAAGATGTACGCGATGAACGCCAGCAGCCCGCCGACCCACGGGATGATGGGCAGCAGTGTGAACGAGTTGCGGATGGCCGACTGCTTGAAATCGGGCTTCGCCATACCGTGGGGCCCACGCACACTCAGGCCCAGCAGCATCTTGCCCGGCGTCGCGCCGGCCAGCACCTCGAACAGCACGAAGTACAGGAAGGTGCCCAGTCCGGAGAACAGGCCGGTCACCATGACGTCGGACATCGAGCCGATCGAGAAGGCGCCGAAGAAGGCCAGGACTCCGACGATCAGTCCGTCGATGAACCGCGCGAAGAAACGGGGCACCAGGTCACCGGGATGCACCGGGGTGGGTGCGCCGTAAGCGCCTGAGGTGGGGTAGTTCTCGCCGTAGGTCAAGGCGTCAATTTACTGCCGACCGGCCAGCAATATCTGGCTTAGCCGCGTAGTGGTGGCCTGGCCGTCCGCATTGCCGCCGGCGCCGTTCAACGCATTCATGACGGCGAGGGTGAAACGTTGTCCGGGCCCGGCGAATCCGACGGTGTTGGTCACCCAGCCGCCCTGCTCGTCGGACCAGCCGTCCTTGTTACCGGGCGCCATGCTCGGGCCGGCGCCCCAGACACCCCACTGCTGGATGGGGTCGACGTGCTGCATGGCATTGACGATCCAGGCTGTCTCGTTGGGCCGCAGCTTGGTCAGCATGTAGTTGACCATCTGGTCCAGATCGTCGGTGGTGGACTTCTGAAAGCCCCAGTACGGGAACATGTCTCCGAATCCGCGCTGTGGTTGGACCCGGGTCATGCCGAAATGCGGGAAGTCGTTGTTGAAGATGGTGTGGTCGGGTCCGCCGTACCGGGTCCACAGGGTGTCGGCGGCGTCGTTGTCTGAGGTGTGCAGCATCTTGCCCATCAGGGCGATGTCGTTGTCGGTGAGCCGCAGCAGCCCGGCGCTCTGCCGGGCGAACAGGTCCACCACCATGCCCAGCTTGATGGTCGAGGCCGTCCAGACCATGTCCCCCGCATGCGAATTGCGGTACACCGCACCGGTTTTTCGATCACGAAGCACGTATCCGACGGTGCCCGGCCGGGTCGCCAGATAGGCGTCCGCCGCCGCGACGCGTTGCTGCGCATCGCAGGCGCCGGTGCATTCGGCACGGGCGGTGGGCAGTGCGGTCCCGGTCAAAAGCGTTGCGACCAGTGCCGCCCTGAGCAGTTTCACGCCGGTAGCCTCCCAGATCTCGGTCAGTGTCATTCGGTGCCGACGGCCTCTGGCCGGGGCCACGTCGGCAGCGGCACGGGCCCGTCGCCCGGGCGCAGCCGGTCGAGCACCGCCCGCAGCGGTGGCCAGTTGGTGCGGCCCTTGCGGGTGACGGCGTAGGCGGTGTGGATCACCGTCGGCCCGGCCAACGGGACGACCTTGATGCCCGCGCTGGTGGGCCGTTCCAGCGGCAGCAGCCCGACGCCGTACCCGGCGACGATCAGGTCCTCGACCAGTTCCAGGCTGTCGATCTGATGGGCGATGCGCGGGGTGAATCCACTCAGCGCACCTAGTGTGCGGACGGCGTCCTCGTCAGCGGTGTTGCGGGAGTTGACGATCCAGGTCCGGTCCGCGTACTCGGACAGTTCGGCGGGTCCGTTCGCCTCATCGGCCGGCAGGCCCAGCCCCCATGGAATCGACCACAGGGCAAAGCCTTCCAGGAGCGGGCTGGGGGAGGCCGGAGCCAGGTTGTAGTCGTAGGTCAGGGCCAGGTCCAGGTCGTCGTCGGTGAGCAACGCGAACGCCTCGATGGGCTCGTATTCGCTTATCGCAACATCGATTCCGGGGTGTTCCCGGGTCAATTCCGCCAGGATCGGCAGCAGCGAGACGCGGATGCCGGTGGCGAAGCCGCCGATCCGCAGGGTGCCGACGGGTTCGGCGCCGGAATCGAGGTCGAGGCGCGCCGCGTCGACGGCGGCGAGGATGGTCACCGCATGGTCGGCGAGGCGCTGTCCGGCCGGTGTCAGCCTGACCCGGCGCCCTTCCGGTTCGATCAGTTGGGTGCCGGTTTCCTTGGCGAGCGCAGCGATCTGTTGCGACACCGTCGACGTCGTGAGATTGAGGTTCTCGGCGACGGCTCGCATCGACCCCAGGCGCGACAGCGCCAGCAGGAGGCGCAGCCGGCGGGTGTCCATCTCATCATTGTCCAGGGAATCTGCACGATTCTGCGTGTTCCGGCCCGAAGTTATGAATATTTAGCCAATGTGCGACGATCCGAAAATGACCGCACGCCCCGCCCACTTCGTCCCGATCGACGCCGATCGGGTTCAGCCGACCCGATTCGCCCAGAGCTTGTGGGGTGAAGACCACCTCAACGGCCCGGCGGTGGTGGGGCTGGCCGCGCACGCGCTGGAGACCGCGTTCGGATTGCCCGACTTTCTGCCGGCCCGGCTCACCGTCGACCTGTTCCGTGCCGCGCGCGGCGTGCCGACGACGACCGCGGTGAAGTTGGTCCGGGACGGACGACGGGTGCGCAATTCCGAGTGTGACGTGGTGCAGGACGGCGTGACTGTCGCCAGGGCCACGCTGGTGCAGTATCGGCTCGCCGAGGCGCCTGCTGGTGAGGAGTGGTTCGCTACAACCGATTTCGAGCCGCCCGCGGTGATCGATGACGGCCTGGCGCCGTACATCAGCAGTGACGGTGTCGGCTGGACGCGGGCGATCGCCGAGCATCAGAACACCGGTCGCAAGCGTTACGTCAACCGGCCCATCGACGTCATCGAGGGGCAGGTCAACACCCCGTTCGTCCGGGCCGCTGTGACGGCCGAGGGCACCAGCATGGTCACGAATCTGGGCACCGCGGGCATCGGCTACATCAACGGCGACCTCACTGTGGCGTTGACGCGGCTGCCGCAGGACGACTGGGTCGGAGTCGAAGCCGAGACGCACTGGGCGGCCCATGGCATCGCGGTGGGAGCCACCACGTTGTACGACAGTGCTGGACCGATCGGCACCGGCCTGACCACCGCGGTCAGCAATCCCGCCGCTCAGATCGACTTCGGCCACAGCCGGTTCCCCGAGCGGATCCGGCGGGAACTCTAGCGCAGGTTTAGCACCGGGACGCCTGCGGTAACCAAGGACTGTCCGAGCAATCCGTGGGGTGGACACCCCGCAATCATCTGATTGGAGGATCGCGATGAGGATGAAGAAAACAGTCGTCACCACTGCTGTTGCCGGTGCACTGTTCGCCGGCGCCGCAGGTGTCGGCGCAGGCATGGCCACGGCCGGCATGACGCCGCCTCCCGGGCCCACCGTGACGGCGCCGCCGTCATGGGCACCGCCGAAGCCGGCGGAACCGGCGTGGTCGATGGGTAATCCCCAGGTCTGGGATGCCGGATGGAACCACTGGGGCGTGTGGGTGAACGGCACGTTCGTTCCGACGTTCTGATCGGTTCTGATCCGGATCACGAAGAGGCCGTTGTTGCAGTCGTTGCAACAACGGCTTCATTCATGAATTGCGAACGATATGTCCATGATTATCACGTGGACATGAACGGTCTTCCTCCCGTTCAATACGACGCATGACCACCGCAGCAGCCCGCAACGGCGCACTGATGACCGTCGCGTCCATGATGTCGGTGCAGCTGGGCGCGGCGCTTGCGGTGAAGCTGATGGACGGGATCGGGCCGGCCGGCGTGGCTTGGCTTCGCCTTGCCTGGGCGGGTGCGCTGATGCTGTTGTTCGTCCGCCCGCGGCCGGCGTCGTTCACCCGGTCGGCGTTCCTGTCGTGTGTCCTGCTCGGCATCACCACCGCCGGGTTCACCCTGCTGTTCATGGTGGCGGTCTCCCGCATTCCGCTCGGCACCGCGAGTGCCCTGGAATACCTCGGCGCGCTTGCCGTCGCAGTGGCCAAGGGGCGCGGACGCGGACGGCTGCTGTTCCCCGCGATGGCGGGCACCGGCGTCGTTCTGCTGACCCAACCGTGGGCTGCTGCCGTCGACCCCGTGGGTGTGCTCGCGGCGCTCGCTTCAGCGGTCTGCCTCGGTGCCTACATCCTGCTGACACAGCGCGTCGGCGACGAGGTCTCCGGCATCACGGGTCTGGCGGTGTCCATGCCGGTGGCCGGGCTGGTCGTCACCATGGTGGCCGGTCCGTCTGTCGTCGGCCATCTGACGCCGCACCTGCTGCTGGCCGGCCTGGGTCTGGCCATCCTGTTGCCGGCCATCCCGTTCACGCTGGAGATGCTGGCCCTCAAGCGCCTCACCGCGGCCGCGTTCGGCACGCTGATGAGCCTCGAACCCGCATTCGCCATGATGCTTGGGCTGATCGTGCTGCATCAGGTGCCGGGGCTGCCCGCCGTCGCCGGTCTCGCACTCGTCGTGCTGGCCGGTGTCGGCGCCGCCCGCAGTGGCGCTCGACCCGTGGCCGGAGCGGACCACCAGGAACCGGTCCTCGTGGTCGAATAGGGGCATGACGCCACCGGCCACCGCGCTCACCGCCTCGCCGTTCACCGGCCGCACCCCCAGCCGGGCCGGGGACCTGTCGGTGGAAACCCATGGCATCGCCCCGGTTCCGGCCGACCGCCGGTACGGCACGCCGGGCCGGTTGTTCACGGTGTGGTTCGCGCCGCAGATCAACATGACGTGCGTCTTCACCGGCGCGATGATCGGCGCGCTCGGTCTGGGGTTCTGGCTGGCGATGCTGGCGATGCTCGTCGGCACGGTGCTCGGGTCGCTGGTCGTCGGCTACCTCTCCACGCTGGGCGCGCGCACCGGCACCGCGCAGCTGCCCGGGGCGCGGCTGGCTTTCGGCGGTTTGATCGCGGTACCTGCTGTGCTGCAATGGCTCTCGTCGGTGGCATGGGACGCACTGGTCGGTCTGTTCGGCGGCGAAGCGCTCGCCGTCCTGCTCGGTATCCCGTTCTGGGCGGCGGTGCTGATCGTGCTGGGCGTGCAGGGTGCGGTCGGGTTCATCGGCTACGAGCTGATCCATCGGCTGCAGGCCGTTCTCACCGTGGTGTTGTTCGTGACGTTCGTCGTGTTCGCGGTCAAACTCGTTGCCGGACAACAGGTTGTGACGCCGGCGACCGCGCACGGCGCCGACCTCGCCGGCGCCTTCGTGCTGGCGGTCACCATTGCCCTGAGCCTGGCCGTGTCCTGGGCCAGCTATGCCGCCGACTTCAGCCGCTACCTCCCGGCGGATTCCACGCCGCGCAAGGTGTTCGGGTTCAGTTTCGCCGGGCTGGCCGCCGCGTACGTGTTCGTCGAGACCATCGGCATCGCCGCGGGCAGTCTCATCACCGACCAGACTGCCGAGGGCGTGCGGTCGGTGATGGGCGGGGGAGCACTGGGTGCCATCGCGCTGGCGGTCATCGCGCTGGCATCGGTGGGCTCGGGCGTGATGAACGACTACAGCGGTTCCCTCGCCCTGCAGACGCTGGGCGTCCGCGTACGGCGGCCAATCTCTTCGCTGGTGGTGACGGCGCTGGCATTCGGCCTCATCCTGTGGCTCCACACCGGCGACACCGCAACGCGATTCACCAATGTGCTGCTCCTGATCAGCTACTGGATTCCCGCCTTCGCGGCCATCGTGATCGTCGACTGGCGCCGCCGCAGCCGCGGCCGGCAGACGGTGGATCCCGCGGCGGAGACGACGCCGCGCGCCGATGCCATTGCCGCGCTCGTCGCGTTCGCGGTGGCTTACGGCGCCGCGATCCCGTTCATGAACACCACGCTGCTGCAGGGACCCGTCGCCGTGGCGTGGCATGGCGCCGACATCGCGTACTTCGTGAATTTCGTTGTCGCACTGGTGGTCTACGGCGGCTACCGGCGGTGGCGAGCGTCGCGAGTGTGAGTCCTATGCAGGTGATTTCGCGAAAATCCCTGCGTAGGACTCACAGTCGTCAGATCGGGCAGCCGGCCCACGGTCCAGCCTTCGGCTTCGAGCAATGCGATCCGATCGATATCCCACGACCGCTGCCGGCGGTCCGTCCAATGGTGCACGCCGTCGTACTCGACTGCCACTTTCCACTCGGGCCATCCCATATCGACGCGGATGTGGAGGTGACGGAACTCGATCTGCGTTTGTGGCGTCGGTAGACCCGCACCGACTAGAACGAGCCGCAATCTGCTCTCCTGCGGGGACTCCGCACCCCCGTCGACCAGCCCAAGCATGGCTCGCAGTCTCGCTGCACCCGGGACTCCACGGTGTGCCTCGGCGACCGCTGCCACATCGGCCGCCGTGATGCGGGTCGCGTTGAGCACCGCGTCGACAATCGGAATTGCTTGTGGTGCAGGGCGAGTGCGGCCGATGTCGAAGGCCGTCCGGGCCGCGGTGGTGACGGTGATGTCACCGACTACGCACAGTTCGCACGCGCCGACAGTCCACGACCGCACGGCGAGCCCAGCCTGAGACCGCCGATTTGCGCGCAAGATCTCCGCGGGGTCGCTTGGGTCCAACCATTTTGTGCCGAGCACCGCGGCTGCAGACAATCCGCACAGCGGCGCACCGCTCGCGAGCCAAGCGGCTTGTGCTCGGAGCTTCGCCGTCAGTTCGATATCTCGCGGTAGGTATACATCGCGGAATATCGACCGGTAATCGCGGGCCAGATCATGTCTGGTGAGCGCTCCCCGGCGTACTTCCTGACTTCCGATGAAAGGTTGCATGGCCACACCGTCGGTGGCGACACCGACGAATGTGAGTGCTGTGCACCCATAACTGGCTGCTTCTGTGCATAGACCTCACACTGGGGATAACTCAGTCGTCAGCGCACCGTCGCGAAGAACGCACGCACGTCGTTGACGAACAACTCGGGCTGCTCGAATGCAGCGAAGTGGCCACCGCGCGGCATCGTGGTCCAGTGGGTGATGTTGTAGCCGGTCTCGCACCAGGACCGTGGCGCCCGCAGGATCTCCTTCGGGAACGACGCGACGCCGGTGGGCAGCTCGACCTTCTTCTGGCCACCGCCGAACACCCGGAAGCTCTCCCAGTACAGCCGCGCCGATGACGCCCCGGTGGCCGTCGCCCAGTAGATCATCACGTCGTCGAGCATCTCGTCGCGACTCAGCGCGCTCTCCACGTCACCGTCATGGTCGGTCCACGACCAGAACTTCTCCACGATCCACGCCAGTTGCGCCACCGGTGAGTCGACCAGGCCGTAGCCGATCGTCTGCGGACGCGTGGACTGCTGCTTGGCATAGCCGGAATCGACGTCCTGGTAACGCTTCAGCGCCGCCAACGCATTCTGTTCCTCGGCCGTGAACTCCGTCGTGCCGGCGGCGGGACGGCCCATGGGCATGTTGGTGTGGATTGCGATGCAATGACCCACGTTCCGCCCGATCTGGGTCGTCACCGCCGCACCCCAGTCGCCGCCCTGCGCGCCGTAACGGGTGTAGCCGAGCCGCACCATGAGCTCGTCCCAGGCCCGCGCGGTCCGCTCGACGCCCCAGCCGGTGGCGGCGGGTTTGCCCGAGAAGCCGTAGCCGGGCAGCGACGGACACACCACGTGGAAGGCGTCTTCGGCCCGTCCGCCGTGCGCGGTCGGATCGGTCAGCGGGCCGATGACCTTCTGGAACTCGGCGATCGACCCGGGCCAGCCGTGCGTGATGACCAGCGGCAGCGCATCGGGGTGCGGTGACCGCTGATGGATGAAATGGATGTCCAAACCGTCGATTTCGGTGACGTACTGATCGAACCGGTTCAGCGTGGCCTCGCGGGCCCGCCAGTCGTAGCCATTGGCCCAGTAGTCGGCGAGGGCGCGCGTGTAGCCCAGCGGAATGCCCTGGCTCCAGTCGTCGACGCACTCGGCTTCCGGCCACCGGGTGTTGGTCAGACGATGGCGCAGATCGTCCAGCACGGCGTCGGGCACGGCAATCTGAAACGGGGCAATGTCAGTCACAGGATCCATTCTTACCTTGCGGCCCCGACGATCACGACGTCGAGGGTCCGTGGACCGTGTACACCCTCGACGCGCTGCAGTTCGATGTCGCTCGTCGCGCTCGGGCCGGAGATGAAGGTCAGCGGGCGTGACGGGTCGAGCGCCGCGAAGGCCTGCGGCACGGTGTCGACGATCTGGTCGGCCCGGATGACGCAAATGTGATGGTCGGGCACCAGCGTCAGCGCGCGGCGGCCCTGTGCCGCACCGGCATCCAGCACGATGGTTCCGGTTGCCGCGATCCCGAGGGCGCAGCCCGTCACCACCGCAGCGACGCTGTCCAGTACCTCGAGGCCGACGGGCGGGTCGTCGACGACGGTGTGGCTGCCTGTCACCCAGTCGGGCGGCAGGTCCGCGGGAACGACGGCGGTCCCGCTGCCGACGAGAGCGCTGATGGTCGGGGCGACCGCATCTGGCCCGACGCGGTGAACGCGCGCGCGGTAGTCGGCCACCGCCTCGGCGAACCGGTCGACGTCACCAGGGCCGGTCAGCGGCTGCCGGTCATAGTCGCGCGGCACGCGTACCTCGGCCGGCGGGGCTGATCCGAGTGCGGTGCGGATGCGCCCGAGTATCACTGCCCGCGCGTCGGTCATTGTTCACCGCCCCGGTTTCGGGCCCACCACTGCCGGAACGTCTCGGTGGGCGGTGCCGGAACATCCCGGCTCGCAGTCCATTTCGATGCCGGCCAGGGCAGTCTGCTGATGTGGTGGTCTTTCCCCGCTATCAGTCGGCCTACCCCGAGCGCTTTCTCCGCCAACCCGAACCGCGCCGCGGAACCCATGGCCCAGCCCGCGGCTTTCATCGCCAGGTCCTGTCCGCCCGGCAGCCCGCCACGTTCTGAATCGACCTGCACCGCACGCAGATGCACCAGGATCGACGGGATGTCGATGCGCACGGGGCAGGCCTCGAAGCAGGCGCCGCACAACGACGACGCGTACGGCAGGCTCGCGTTCGGGTCGTCGTGGCCGGTGGTCCCGGTCAGCAGGGGACTGAGGATCGCGCCGATGGGCCCCGGGTACACCGAGCCGTAGGCGTGCCCGCCGGTACGTTCGTAGACCGGACAGACGTTCAGGCAGGCGCTGCACCGAATGCAGTGCAGCGCAGCACGTCCCACTTCGTCGGCGAGGACACGCGTCCGGCCGTTGTCGAGCAGCACCAGATGGAACCGCTGCGGCCCGTCGCCGGGGTGCACGCCCGTCCACATCGACGTGTACGGGTTCATCCGCTCGGCGGTCGACGACCGCGGCAGCAGTTGCATGAACACGTCGAGATCGGTGAAGCGCGGGATCACCTTCTCGATGCCCATGACGGTGATCAGGGTTTCGGGCAGCGTCAGGCACATCCGCCCGTTGCCCTCGGATTCGACGACCGCCAGGGTCCCGGTCTCGGCCACCCCGAAGTTGGCGCCGCTGACGGCGACCCTGGCGGACAGGAACTTTCGCCGCAGATGCGCGCGGGCGGCCATGGCCAGCACGCGGGGCTCGTCGGTGAGTTCGCCGGCGCCGGGCATTTCGCGTTCGAAGATGTCCCGGATCTCCGCGCGGTTGCGATGGATCGCCGGAACCAGGATGTGACTCGGTTTGTCGTGTCCGAGTTGAACGATCAGCTCGGCCAGGTCGGTTTCGATGGGCGTGATGCCCTCGGCCTCCAGGTACTCGTTGAGCCCGATCTCCTGCGTGGCCATCGACTTCACCTTGACGACCTCGTTGCTGCCGGTGCCCCGGATCAGCTCGGCGACAATGCGATTCGCTTCGTCGGCGTCGCGCGCCCAGTGCACGGTGCCGCCACGCGCTGTGACATTGGCTTCGAGCTGCTCCAGTAACTCCGGCAACCGCGCCAGCACATCCTGTTTCAGGGCACTGCCGGCGGCCCGCAGCTGCTCCCAGTCGTCGCATTCGGCAATGGCGGCAAGGCGTTTGGCGCGGATCGTGCCGGTGGCATGGCCGATGTTGCGGCGGAGTTGCGCGTCGCCGAGGGCGGTGCGCGCGGCAGCCGGGAAGCTCTGGTCGCCACGGAGATTCCCCACGCCGGGCTGCCCGAGAAACACCGCGGTCATGGTGTGGCCGCCAGGATTTCGGCCAGGTGCACGGTGCGGACGTCGCTGCCGATCCGGCTCAGTCCGCCGCCGATGTGCATGAGGCACGATGCGTCACCTGCCGTGCACACCGCGGCGCCCGTCGTCGCGATGTTCGCCATCTTGTCTTCGAGCATCGCGGTGGACACGTCGGCGTTCTTCACGGCGAAGGTGCCCCCGAAGCCGCAACAGGATTCGGCCTGCGGCAGTTCGACGAGCGTCAGGCCGCGGACGTTGCGCAGCAATCGCAGCGGCTTGTCACCGACACCCAGCAGCCGCAGCGAGTGACACGTCGGGTGGTAGGTGACGCGGTGCGGGTAATAGGCGCCGACGTCGTCGACGCCGAGCACGTCGATCAGGAACTCGGAGAGCTCGAAGGTGTGCGCCGCAACCGAGTCCGCGCGCGCCGCCAGCTCGGTGTCGCCGGCGCGGTGCGCCACCATCGCGTGCTGGTGACGCACCGACCCGACACACGATCCCGACGGCGCCACCACGGCATCGAATCCGCTGAAGGCGTCCACGTGGTTGCGCACCAACGGCACGGCTTCACGCAGGTAACCCGTGTTGACGTGCATCTGGCCGCAGCAGGTCTGCCCGGCCGGAAACGCGACCTCGTGCCCGAGCCGCTCCAGCAGCCGCACCGTGGCGATGGCGGCAGCCGGGAACATGGCGTCGGCCAGGCAGGTCGCGAACAGCGCTATCCGCACCGGCCGACAGTACCCCTACCGGGCGTGCTGGTCCGCCACGTCGAGGGCGCGATCCAGGATTTCCAGCCCGGCCCGGACCTCGTCGTCGGTGGCATTGCACGGCGGCACCACATGGATGCGGTTGAAGTTGGTGAACGGCATGAGGCCGTTCTCCTTGCAGAACGCGATGACGGTGTTCATCGCGGCACTGCTGCCACCGTAGGGCGCCAGCGGTTCCCGCGTTTCGCGGTCCTTGACCAGTTCGACGGCCCAGAACACGCCCGCGCCGCGGACCTCACCGACACTGCGGTGCCGCTGCGCCATATCCCGCAGGGCCGGCCCGATGATGTCCGCACCGAGGT
This sequence comes from Mycobacterium sp. SMC-21, assembly GCF_045310825.1. Classification (NCBI taxonomy): domain Bacteria; kingdom Bacillati; phylum Actinomycetota; class Actinomycetes; order Mycobacteriales; family Mycobacteriaceae; genus Mycobacterium; species Mycobacterium sp. SMC-21. The sequence goes on from NZ_JBJIAO010000005.1 coordinate 25,547, forward strand.
GGGCGGCGTTCTCGACGATGCCTTCGTCGCGCATCGCGTTGATGGTCGCGACGGCGGCCGCCGTCGCCAGAGGGTGCCCGGAGTAGGTCAGGCCACCCGGGTAGGCGCGCTCGGCGAAGGTCTGGAAGATGGCGTCGCTGATCGCGACACCGCCCAGCGGCACATAGCCGGAGTTGACGCCCTTGGCGAACGTCAGCAGGTCCGGAATGACATCGAAGTGGTTGATGGCGAACCATTTTCCGGATCGGCCGAAGCCCGACATGACCTCGTCGGCGATCATCACGATGCCGTACTCGTCGCACAGTGCGCGCACACCGGCCAGGTAGCCCGGCGGCGGCACCATGATGCCGGCGGTGCCCGGGATGGACTCCAGGATGATGGCGGCGATGGTCGAGGCGCCCTCGAGCTCGATGACGCGCCGCAGCTCGTCGAGGGCCCGGGCGGATTCCTGCTCCTCGGTCTCGGCGTGGAACACCGAGCGGTACAGGAACGGGCCGTTGAAGTGGACGACGCCGGCGGCGCCGCGGTCGTTGGCGAACCGTCGCGGGTCACCGGTCAGGTTGATCGCCAGGTCGGTGCCGCCGTGGTAGGCGCGGTAGCGGGCCAGCACCTTGTGCTTGCCGGTGTGCAGCCGCGCCATGCGGACGGCGTGCTCGTTGGCGTCGGCGCCACCGTTGGTGAAGAAGATGTGGTTCAGGTCGCCGGGGGTCAGCTCGGCGATCAGCCGCGCGGCCTCGGACCGGGCGGCGTTGGCGTGCTGCGGTGCGATTGTGCACAGCTTGGCGGCCTGTTCCTGAATCGCGGCAACGACTTTCGGGTGCTGGTGGCCGATGTTGGTGTTGACCAGCTGCGAGGAGAAGTCGAGCAGCCGGTTGCCGTCGCCGTCCCAGAAGTAGCTGCCTTCGGCCGCCGTGATGGTCATGGGGTTGAGCGCGCCCTGGGCCGACCACGAGTGGAAGACGTGGGCGCGGTCGAGGGCGTAGGCGCGCTCGGCTTCGGCGCGCATCGAGTCGAGGGTGTGTCCGGCGGGCAGGACGTGGTCCGCGGCGAGGGTCATGTCAGGTCCTCTATCTGGGTCGCGCGATCAGTTGTTTTCCGGGAAGCCCAGGTTGATGCCACCGTGGCTGGGGTCGGCCCAGCGCTGGGTGACGGCCTTGGCGCGGGTGAAGAACTGGACGCCTTCGGGGCCGTAGGCGTGGGTGTCGCCGAACAGCGAGGCCTTCCAGCCGCCGAAGCTGAAGAACGCCATGGGAACCGGGATCGGGACGTTGATGCCGACCATGCCGACCTCGACCTCGTTCTGGAACCGGCGGGCCGCGCCACCGTCGTTGGTGAAGATCGCGGTGCCGTTGCCGTAGGGGTTGTTGTTGATGAGGGCCAATGCCTCGGCGTAGGTTTCGACGCGCACGACCGACAGCACGGGGCCGAAGATCTCGTCGGTGTAGACGCTCATCTCGGGGGTGACGTTGTCGAGCAGCGTCGGGCCGAGCCAGAAGCCGTCTTCGGCGCCCTCGACGGTCAGGTTGCGACCGTCGAGCACGACCTTGGCGCCCTCGGCCTCGCCGGCGTCGATGTAGGCGGCGACCTTGTCGCGGTGCACCTTGGTGATCAGCGGGCCCATGTCGGAGTCCTTGGCGCCGTCACCGGTCTTGATGGCGGCGGCACGCTCGACGATCTTGGCGACGAGGTCGTCGGCGATCGGACCGACCGCGACGCAGGCCGAGATGGCCATGCAGCGCTCACCGGCCGAGCCGAAGCCGGCGTTGACCATGCTGTCGGCGGCCAGATCGAGGTCGGCGTCGGGCAGGATCACGGCGTGGTTCTTGGCGCCGCCAAGGGCCTGCACGCGCTTGCCGGAGGCGGTGGCGGTCCGGTAGACGTACTGTGCGATCGGGGTGGAGCCGACGAACGAGACGGCCTTGATGGCGGGGTTGGTCAGGAGCTCGTCGACGGCGGTCTTGTCGCCCTGCAGGACGTTGAAGACGCCGTCGGGCAGGCCGGCTTCCTTCCACAGTTCGGCCATCCACAGCGAGGACGACGGGTCCTTCTCGGACGGCTTGACGACGACGGTGTTGCCGGCGGCGATGGCGATGGGGAAGAACCACATCGGCACCATGGCCGGGAAGTTGAACGGCGCGATGATGGCGACGGGGCCGAGGGCCTGCCGGATGTTGTAGACGTCGACGTTGGTGGAGGCGTTCTCGGCGTAGCCGCCCTTGAGCAGATGCGGGATGCCACAGGCGAATTCGACGACCTCGATGCCGCGGGCGACCTCACCCATGGCGTCGGAGAGCACCTTGCCGTGCTCGGCGGTGATGATCGCGGCGAGCTCTTCGCGGCGGGCGTTGAGCAGCTCGCGGAAGGCGAACAGCGTCTGCACGCGCTTGGTGATCGAGGTGTCGCGCCAGGCCGGGAAGGCGGCGACGGCGGCGTTGATGACGGTCTGCGCGTCCTCGACGCTGGCGAGCGCGACCTGGCCGGTGACCTGGCCGGTGGCCGGGTTGGTGACCGGTGCCGACTGTCCCGAGGATCCGGTGAAGACGTCGTTGTTGATCCAGTGCGAGATGGTCTGCGAGGTGGTCATCGTCGAGGTTGGCCTTCCTGGTCGGGGCGGGTGTGCACTCAGCATGCCGCGATGGAACCTCTGAATCGGCCGACAATCTGTATCAAGTTCGACCACCCGATTTACACTTTGTAAATGCCCACCGTTGCCGAGATCGTCGCCCTGCCGGTCATCCAGCAGGGGGAGCCCGAGATTCTCTGCGCCACCGGATTCGACCGCCCGATCCGCTGGGTCCACGTCAGCGACGTCCCGGACCTCTCGGAAGTCCTGCAGGGCGGTGAGCTGGTGCTGACGACCGGTGCCGCGCTGCGGGCCGCGCCGCTGGACTACCTGCGGTCGGTCGCCGCCGCGCAGGCGGTCGGCGTCATCGTCGAACTGGGCGCCGGCGCCGTGCCGCTGCCCGTCAACGTCGGCGCGATCGCGGAAGAACTCGGGCTGGCCCTGGTGGCGGTGCGCCGGGTGATCAAGTTCGTCGAGGTGACCGAACAGGTGCACCGCGTGATCGTCGCCGACCAGTACCAGGAGGTCGATTTCGCGCGGCAGACGCACGAGGTGTTCACCGACCTGAGCATGCGCCGGGCGACGCCCGCCGGGATCGCCGAGGCGGCGGCGAATCTGCTCGGCGCGCCCGTCGTCCTCGAGGACCTCACCCATCAGGCGGTCGCGGTGGCGACGGCCGGGCGCCCGACCTCAGATGTGTTGCGGGACTGGCAACGTCGGTCCCGTCAGCACGAGACCGGGGCCGAACGGACCGACGACTGGGTGATCAGCGAGGTGGGACGCGGCGAGGATGCGTGGGGCCGTCTGATCGCGCTGAGCGCCTCGGACGACGTGGCGGGCAGGTTCACGATGGTGCTGGAGCGGGCGTCGCAGGCGCTGGTGTTGCACCGGATGGCCGAGCGCGGCCGCACCGACATCGAGCATCAGGCGCAGGCCGGCCTGCTGGAAGATGTTGCGCGCGAACGTATCCGGTTCGAGGATGAGGCGACCGCGCGCGCCTTCGCGCTGGGCCTGCGGCCGGCGGCGCAGTACCTGCCCGCGACGCTGCGGATCGCGGGCTGGGCCGCGCCGGATGGTTCCGGCACCGACCCGGTGTCCGAACAACGCCGCAGCGCGCGCCTGCTCGACGTGGTCACCCGGTCGGTGAAGGCGTTGGGGCACACCGGATTGTTCTCGCTACGCGGTCCCGGCGAGATCGCCATGGTGCTGTCGCTCAACACGCGCGCGGGCGGCGCGCTGGAACCACTGGGCCGGGCGCTGCGGCGCGACGCCGAACGTGCCGTCGACGCTCACGGCCTGGTACTGGGCATCGGTTCGCCGGCGGCGGGCCTGATCGACGCGATTCACCGCATCACCGATGCCGCCCATGTCGCCGAGGCGGCGCTGTCGCTGCCCGCGTCGCAACGGGTCTGCTTCCGGGTCGCCGACATCAGGCTGCGCGGGCTGCTGTCGATGCTGCGGACCGACCCGCGGGTGCAGCGATTCGCCGAGGGGGAGCTCCGCGCGCTGATCCTGCACGACATGGAGACGGGTGAGGGCCTGCTCGACGTCTTGCGCGGCCACCTCGAACTCGGCGGCAACAAGTCGGCGCTCGCGTCGCGGCTGCATCTGAGCCGCCCGTCGCTCTATGCGAAGCTCAGCCGCATCGAGCAGATCCTCGGCGTCGACCTCGCCGACGGTGAGTCGGCGACCTCCCTGCACGTGGCGTTGCTGATCCTGGAGACACGCAACGCTTTCGGTGGCGTCGGCGCACCGCTGTGACATGCTTCTGACCGTGTCGGGCACATCGCAGAACCGCCAGGGCAATGCCACCCGCGCCAAGTTGGTGAAGACGGCCGAGAAGCTCTTCGCCGAGCAGGGCGTGGACGCCGTCTCGGTGCGCTCGGTCAATGCGGCGGCGGGCCTCGGCGCCGCCTCGGTGCACTACCACTTCGGTTCCAAGGACGAGCTGCTGCGCGCGGTGGTGCTCGACCTCGGGGCCGCGGTGGGCTCGGCCATCCAGGCGAATGTCGATGTGCTGGCGGCGGATTCGGCCGCGCCAACACCCGACGCGCTGGTCCGCGCCGTCACCGCGCCCTATCTCGATCTGCTGCGGCGCCAGCGCACCCGCGGTATGCGCTGGATCAAGATCATGGCCCAGATCACCCAGGCCGGCCCGGCCGACGAGAACATCGAGCCCAAGCTGCGCGTCGCCCTGCTGGCGCAGGTGCGGCGGGCCTTCCCGAACGCCGACGAGGCCCGGCTCGAGGCCCGCTGGGCGGTGTCGATCATGGGCTTCGTGCAGGGCCTGAGCCGCGCCGACGAATGGGACCGCGCCAAGCTGTCGGCCCCGGCACTGGAAGCGTTCTACGAAGACCTCGTGACGTTCGTCGTCGGCGGCACCGAGCGCCTCCTGAACTCTTAACCGCGAGCGGCCGTGTCTGTACGGCAACACGCCGCAATCTGCGTGCATTTTCGTCGCACTCGTGGCTGACGAGCGCGCCCATATTTCTGGATCACTTGATCCAATCGAGTGATCGGATTACAGTCGGCCGGGCAAGCCGAGACAGCCCTCACCGAGAATCAGGAGACCACCGTGAGCAGCGTTGCCCAGTGGAGCCCGACGTCCATGAAGTTCGGGGCGTTCCTCGCCCCGTACCATCCGCTCGATGCCGACCCGGCGTTGCAGTTGCGCCGCGACATCGACCTGATGACGCATCTGGACCACCTCGGTTTCGAAGAGGCCTGGATGGGGGAGCACCATTCCACCGGCGCCGAGATCGTCCCGGCGCCTGACGTTTTCATCGCCGCCGCGGCCGAGCGCACCGAGCGCATCCGCTTCGGCACCGGTGTGATGTCGCTGCCGTACCACCACCCGCTGATCACCGCGGACCGCATCACGCAGCTGGACCTGCAGACCCGCGGCCGGCTGATCGTCGGAACCGGCCCGGGCAAGATCCCGCTCGACGCGCACATGATGGGCATCACCACCACCAACCAGCGGCGCATGCAGGGCGAGGCGCTGGAAGCCGTCCTGCGTCTGCTGCGCGGTGAGGTGGTCAACATGGAGACCGACTGGTTCACCCTGCGCGACGCCCGCGCCCAGCTGCCCACCTACAACCCGGCCGGCATCGAGGTGGCCACCGCCTCGACCATCTCGCCCAACGGCTCGGTACTGGCCGGCAAGCACGGACTGTCGCTGCTGTCGCTGGCCGCGAGCTCGCAGGCCGGCTACGAGTCGCTCGACCGCAACTGGGGTGTATACGAACAGGTTTCGGCCGAGAACGGCCATGTCGCCGACCGGTCGACATGGCGTCTGGTCAACCCGATGTTCATCGCCGAGACGCGTGAGGAAGCCGAGCGCGCCGTCAGCCGCCGGATTCACGCCATCGCCGAATACGTCAACCGGCAGCAGAACATCAACCCGGACTGGGCGCAGACGCCGGCCGGCATCATCGACTACTGGCGGAACGAGTCGCTCGGCGAGTTCGGCCAGGCCATCATCGGCACGCCGGAGGACGCCATCGCCCAGATCGACCGCCTCATCGAGAAGACGGGCGGCTTCGGCACGCTGCTGATCATGCACGTGGACCTCGCCGACTGGGAGAACACCAAGCGCAGCTATGAGCTGTTCGCCTCCGAGGTCATCCCGCACTTCCGTCGCCGCAACGTCGCCCGGCAGGCCAGCCTGCAGTTCGCACAGGACAACTCCGAGGTGCTGATCGGCAATCTCGTCGGCGCCATCACCAAGGCGTACACCGATTACTACGGCCGGCCGACCGACCTCCCCGCCACTCCGGCGCCTTCAACCGAACTCAACACCGCAGGAGCACACGCATGAAGGCAGCGCAGTTCATCGACGGCCAGTTCACCGTGACGGACGTGCCGGAGCCCCCGGTCACCGGTCCGGGCCAGCTGCGTATCAAAGTGGCGGCCTGCGGCATCTGCGGCAGTGACCTGAGCATGTCCAAGGACCCGTGCCGGTTCGTGTCCGTCGCCGCCGGGGCGGGCTTCCCGTTCGCGGTCTTCGACGCCACCCGTCCGGTGGTGCTGGGGCATGAATGGGCGGGCGTCGTCGTCGAAACCGGCAACGGCGTCGAGGATTTCACGGTCGACGACCGCGTCACCGGGCTGGGTATCACCACCGAGCAGAACGGGATGCCGACCATCATCGGCTACTCGAACGACTACCACGGGGCCTTCGGCGAGTACATCGTCGTCGACGCGTTCTGGGTCCGGCACGTGCCCGACGGCCTGTCGCTGGAGCATGCCGCTCTGGCCGAGCCGCTACACGTCGGCGAGATGCACATGCAGCAGTCCGGGCTGACGGCCGCGGATACCGCACTCGTGATCGGCTGCGGTTCGATCGGTCTGGGCACGATCCTCGCCGCGAAAGCTGCCGGCGCGCACCTCGTCATCGCGTCCGAGCCGTCGCCGAAGCGGCGCGAACTGGCCGCGAAGATGGGCGCCGACATCGTCGTCGACCCGGGCGAGCAGGACCCCATCGAGGTCTACAACGAGTTGCTGGGTAGCGGCAAGACCGGCGGCGGCCTGCTGATCGCCTACGAGTGCAGCGGCCGGGTCGGCACGCTCAACACCCTGACGCACACGCTGCCATGGGGTTCGCGGATTCAGGTGGTGGCATCGCCGTTCGCCGAGGAGACCATCATCCCGGTGGTGGCGCAGATGCGGCAGATCGCGATCAACTTCGGTCACGGCCCCTACGAGCAGGCGTACGAGAAGGTGCTGGCTCGACTGGCTGCCGGTGAGATCGACGCAGAAGCCCTGATCACGGGACGTACCGGGCTGGACGGCATCGCAGATGCGTTCACGGCACTGCGGAATCCGGACGAGCACGTCAAGATCCTGGTACTGCCGTCCTGAGATCGTGAGCAGCGTTACCGACGTCTAGCCGTGTCGATCACGGGACAGGCGGGCCCGGGTGCGGCACAGTTAACTGTATGGCCGGTCAAATGATTCCGAAGCCCAGCGATCTGAAGGCCGCGGCCCAGTCCGCGGTCGATGCTGCCCAGTCCGCCGTCGAGATGACGCAGGCGGTGGCCAGCGGTGCGTTGCGCATTCCGCCGGCCTCCGTCCAACTCGCCGCCCAGGTGCCCGATCTCATCGAGAATCTGGCGGTGGCCACCGAGCGGCTCAACACCACGATCGACCGGACCGAGCGGGTCATGGCCATGGCCGATCCCATGTTCCGCACGCTCGACGCCCTGCTGCCGCAACTGGAAGCCCTGGTCAATACCGGCAACGAGGTGTTCCGGCTGCTGTCGAACATCCCCGGCGTTTCGAGGCTGAATCCCTTCGGTGGCGGGCCCAGGCCGCCGCAAGACAAGTGATTTGTGCACGATTTTCCGCGGCCAGCGCGGAAAATCGTGCACAAATCACTCCAGGGCGCTGAAGCGGATCGCCAGTCCGTCGATGAATGCGGTCAGGGCCAGTTCGAAACCGGCCGTGTCGATCTGGTCGGCCTTGCCGCGAAGTAGGTGTGCCTGACCCATGTGCGGGTAGCGGTCGCGGTAGACCTGCACGTCGTCGGTGAACCCGCGTGAGAAGGAGCCGACGGTCGACCCGAGCACCAGTGACCGGGTGGCGGCACCGATCAAGGTCGCTTCCCGCGGTGGCCAGCCGGCGCCGACGAGTCCGCCGTGGACGGCGTCGGCGATCCGGAGGCTGACATCGCGACGGCCCGGCCCCGTCGCCAGGTAGGGCACGAGATTCGGGTGGGCGGCCAGCGCGGCGCGGTGCGAGCGCGCCCATGCCGCCAGCGCGTCCTGCCAGTCGTCGCCCCGGTCGAACCCGGACGTGTCGATTTCCCCGGCGACCCGACTCGCGACGGCGTCGAGCACGTCGTCCTTGGTGGGGTAGTGCTTGTACAGCGACGACGCCTGCACGCCGAGTTCGGCGGCCAGCTTGCGCATCGACATCTCGGCGAGGCCGTCGCGATCGATCAAGTCCAGTGCGGTGTCACGGATGAGTTCGCGGTTGAGCAGTGGTACGCGCGGCCTGCCCATCTGCGTCTCCCTTGAATTAGCGAACGTCGTTAGCTTATTGTGACAGCAACAAGCTAACACTGTTCACCACTTCTGAGGAGATGTCTGTGAAACGCGAGGTCTACAGCGAAGAGCACGAGGATTACCGGGCCATGATCCGGGCCTTCGTCGAGGCCGAGGTGAGTCCCGTCTACGACGAGTGGTTCGAGAAGGGCCTGGTGCCGCGCGAGTTCTACTACAAACTCGGCGAACTCGGCATCTTCGGCGCGGAAATCCCGGAGGAGTACGGCGGCGAGGGCCTGACCTCGTACAAGTTCCAGGCGATCCTGACCGAGGAACTGGCGCGCGCCGCGGTGTCGTTCGGCGGCTCCAGCGTGCACGTCGGCCTGTGTCTGCCGTACATCCGCGACATCGGCAACGAAGAGCAGAAGAAGCGCTGGTTTCCCGGCATGCTCAGCGGCGAGATCATGTTCGCGATCGCGATGACCGAGCCCGGCACCGGTTCCGACCTGGCCGGAATGCGCACCACCGCAAAGCTTTCCGAGGACGGCACCCACTACGTCCTCAACGGCTCCAAGACCTTCATCACCGGTGGTGTGCACGCCGACCGCGTGATCGTCTGTGCCCGCACGTCGGCCCCCAAGGAAGACGACCGCCGCTTCGGCATCTCGCTGCTGGTGGTCGACACCAAGCTGGAGGGTTACTCGGTCGGTCGCAAGCTCGACAAGCTGGGCCTGCGCTGCTCGGACACCGCCGAGCTGAACTTCACCGACGTCAAGGTCCCGGTCGAGGACATCCTCGGCGAGGCCGACCAGGGCTTCAACTACCTCGGCCAGAACCTGCCGCGCGAGCGGCTCGGTATCGCCGTCAGCGCGTACGCGCAGGCCAAGGCCGCCGTCCGGTTCGCCGTGCAGTACACCAAGGACCGCACGGTGTTCGGCAAGCCGGTGGCCTCATTCCAGAACACCAAGTTCGAGCTCGCCGCCTGCCAGGCCGACGTCGACGCGATGGAAGCCGTCGTCGACCGGGCCATGGAAGCGCACGACCTCGACGAGCTGTCCGCTGCCGACGCCGCCAAGGCCAAACTGTTCTGCACCGATGCGGCCGCGCGCGTGATCGACCGCTGCCTGCAGCTGCACGGCGGCTATGGCTACATCAACGAGTACCCGATCGCCCGGCTGTACGCCGACAACCGCGTCGGCCGCATCTACGGCGGTACCAGTGAGGTCATGAAGATGATCATCGCGAAGGACATGGGGCTCTAAAAGCGCTGTCGCAGTGTGCGAAGGCGCCCGTCGGAGTAACTTGATTCCCGGGCGCCTTCTGCATTTTCGGGCCTGTCGAGGTGCCCGAATCGAGGGAACGACGCAAAGTGGCAGCCCCACGACACCACGTGCACGTGTGCGACCATCCGCTCACGCGGGGTCAGGCGCGCCGGCTCAGTCGGCGCTTCGCCGTCGCGGGAGTGCAGATCGAGCCCGGGCGCCTGCAGGAGATCGCGGCGGGCGCGGCGACCGTCGGCGACGAACACATCGACGTGGCGTTCGCCATGGTCGCCATCAGTTACGTCGCGGACCGTCGCATCGCGAAATTGACGCGCATTCGCCGCCGGATGGGCCGCTGGCTGCTGGTGGGTGCGATGATCGTATTGAGTCTGTGTCTGCTCATCAGCTTGGCCATGGCCATCTTGACGCTGATGCAGCCGACGTTCACGGGGGTCTGAGGAGTCGAGATCGAGAACGTACTGACGCGCTGGGCGATCGGGGTCATCGCCTTCGCGATGATCGTCGTCGCTGCCGTGCTGCCGTGGTACACCGCCCACAACGACCATGGGCACGGTTCCATGAGCGGTTGGGGAATCTGGGACATCACCGGGAACCTGGGCGCCGCGTTGCGGCCGCTGCCCTTCGCGGTGCTGATCCTGCTCGCGGCCGGCACGATGATCGTCGCCGCGGTGCGCGCCATGTTCGGCACCGCGCTGGCCGCGGCCATCGCCTGCTTCGTGGTCAGTCTGCTGCCGTTGATGACGGGCGGCGCGGTCGACCGGCGGCTGGCCGGAAGTGATTCCGTCGCAGTGGTTCTCGGTCAGGCGGTCACGCCGATGATCGTCATCGGCTTCGTGGCCTGCGTGGTGAGCTGGATCGGCTATGCGCGGTGTGTGCTGCGCGCGGCGCCGAGAGCCGAGGTCGAGGTCCAGCCGGCCTGACCGGCATTCCACTGATCGGACGTTCGGGCCGTCCGGGCCCGCGCCCTGCGATTTACTTCGGCCATGGGTGCACAGGAACTGTTCGGTGGTGGGATCGCGGTCATCACGGGTGCCGGCTCGGGCATCGGGGCCGGACTGGCCAGGTACGCCGCCGGGCTCGGGATGACGACGGTGCTCGCCGACGTCGACGCCGCCGCGATCGCCGCGCTGCGCGATGAACTGTCCGCTGCCGGTGCAACCGCTGTCGACGCGGTGTGCGATGTCCGCGATGCGCAGGCCGTGCAGGCCCTGGCCGACCGGGTCAACCGCGAGATCGGGCCGGTGCGGCTGCTGGTGAACAACGCCGGCATCGAGCAGTTCGGCTACCTGTGGGACACGCCGGTCGCCAATTGGGAGCGCGTCATGGACATCAATGTCAGCGGCGTCTTCCACGGCGTGCGGGCCTTCCTGCCCGCCATGCTGGCGTCGGACGAACCGGCATGGGTGTGGAACATGTCGTCCGTCGGTGGCGTGTCGACGGTGCAGCTGCAGGCGCCGTACATCGTCAGCAAGCACGCCGTGCTCGCACTCACCGAGTGCCTGCGCGTCGAGGTCGAGCTCGCCGGGCACGACGACCACGTAACCGTGCAGGCGGTGCTGCCCGGACCGGTGCAATCCAACATCTTCACCGCGGCCGGCGGTGTCGACAGCGGAAGCGGGGACGCCGCCGACGCCTCAGAGTCCGAGCGCGCGGCGATGCACCAGCTCTCCGCCATGGACCCGCTCACCGCGGCCGCGGCCATCTTCGACCAGTCGGCGGCCGGCGGCTTCTATCTGACCACCCACCCCGACGCCGTCGCCGGCGCCATGGCCGAACGCGCCCGGGTCCTCAGTGAGCAGGCGATCCCGAAGCTGCGCACCCGCCGGTTCGCCACCAAGTGATTTGTGCACGATTTTCCGCGCTCACCGCGGATTTTCGTGCACAAATCACACCAGTGAGGCGAGGAGCGCGGCCAGTCCGTACTCGAACACCGCGTCGTAGTCGGTCGGCGAGCGCAGGGCGTCGACCAGTTTCTGATCTGGCCAATCGTCGCCCCAGAGTGAGGGGTCCTCTTCCTCGTGCTCGCCGCTGCGGATGGCCGAAAACTGCATCAGCGCAGACGAAATCACGTGTACCTCGATGGACCGCAAGGCCAGTGCCGCCTGATTGCCGGTGATCCCCAGTGCGGCCAGTTCGGCGGCGAGGGTCTGCTGCACCGGCTGGAACAGTGACGGCGTCCGGTCGCGTTCGTGCGCGATCGCCATCAGGTGCTGGCGTTCGATGAGCGCGGTGCGCTGTGCGCGGGCCAGGGATGCGATGCGATCGGCCGGCGTGTCGCCGGTGGCGGGCAGGCTCGCCATCACCTCGATCAGCCGGTCGATCAGGTGGTCGAACAGCTTGTCCCGGCCGCCGACGTGCCAGTAGATCGAGGTGACGGCGACGCCGAGATGCTCGGACAGGCTGCGCATGGAGAAGCCCTCGACACCGTCGCGTTCCAGCAGCGCCGCGGCGGTATCCAGAATGAGTTGAGCGTCAACAGGTTTCGACGGACCATCGGACCCGCGCTGGGTTGCCTCAGCCATGACCACCTCCTTCAGCCTTGCCGAACACCTAATCACACCAGGGCTGAGTCCTGTCTCTGGATCTACCGCCCAGCACGGTGTAACACTGTTACAGTACTGCCGCCGACGGATGTTCGCGGGCAGCAACGAGGGAGCAGATGTGTTCGATCTGAAGATCACCGGTGGCACCGTCGTCGACGGCACCGGCGCCGACCGGTTCACCGCCGACGTCGCGATCAAGGACGGCAAGATCGTCGAGGTTCACCGCCGCGGTCCGAACGACCCTGTGCTGTCCGGTGATTCGGCCGAGACCATCGATGCCACCGGCAAGATCGTCGCTCCCGGGTTCGTGGACATCCACACCCACTACGACGGCCAGGTGAGTTGGGACAGCGTGCTGGAGCCGTCGAGCAACCACGGCGTGACGACGGTGGTCGCGGGCAACTGCGGCGTCGGTTTCGCGCCGGTGCGCCCCGGCCAGGAGGAATGGCTGATCGCGCTCATGGAGGGCGTCGAGGACATCCCCGGCACTGCCCTGACCGAGGGCATCACGTGGGGCTGGGAGAGTTTCGGCGAGTACCTCGACGTCGTCGGGCAGCGTGAACTGGCCGTCGACATGGGCACCCAGATCGCGCACGGCGCGGTCCGCGCGTACGCCATGGGGGAGCGCGGCGCCCGCAACGAACCGGCCACCGCCGACGACATCAAGGCCATGGCCAAACTGGTCCAGGACGCGATCGAGGCCGGGGCCCTGGGCTTTTCGTCATCACGCACGTTGGCACACCGCGCCATGGACGGCGAGCCCGTGCCCGGCACCTTCGCCGCGGAAGACGAGTTGTTCGCACTGGGCCGGGCGACCGCGGCCGGTGGGGCGGCCGTCTTCGAGCTGGCCCCGCAGGGCGCGGCGGGCGAGGACATCGTCGCGCCGCGCAAGGAACTCGAGTGGATGCGCCGGCTGGGAGAGGAGATCGACTGTGCCCTGAGCTTCGCGCTCATCCAGGTCGACGCCGACCCCAATCTGTGGCGTGAGCAGCTCGATCTGTCGGCGGCCGCGCACCAGGCGGGCAGCCGGTTGTTCCCGCAGGTGGCTGCGCGGCCGTTCGGCATGTTGCTGGGCTTCCCCGGCCACCACGCGTTCACCCACCGGCCGACGTACCGCCGGCTGGTCGCCGAGTGCACGCGCGAGGAGCTCGCGGAGAAGCTGGCCGAGCCCGCGGTGCGGGCCGCGATCCTGGCGGAGGAAGACCTGCCGATCGATCCCACGAAGTTGTTCGACGGCATGTTCATGCTGGCGCAGAATGCGGCAAATCGCCTGTACCACATCGGCGAACCGCCGGATTACGAGCCGACGGTCGAGCGCACCGTGGCGGCGATCGCGGAGCGCCGCGGCGTGGACCCGCTGGCCGCGATGTACGACCTGATGCTGGAAGCCGACGCCGGCGCCATGCTGATGTACCCGATGTTCAACTACTCGGACGGCAACCATGACGCCATCCGCGAGATGCTCACGCATCCGGCCGGGGTGCTCGGGCTGTCGGACGGCGGCGCGCACTGCAGCATGATCTGCGACGCGTCGTACCCGACGTTTCTGCTGACGCACTGGGCCCGGGACCGCCATCGCGGTGAGAAGCTGCCGCTGGAGTACGTCATCCGCAAGCAGTCGCATGACACCGCCCAGCTGTACGGGATGTCGGACCGCGGCGTCATCGCCGTCGGCAAGAAGGCGGACGTCAACGTCATCGATCTGGACGCGCTGACGCTGCACGCGCCGAAGATGGTGCACGATCTGCCCGCCGGTGGAAAACGCTTGGTGCAGGGCGCAAGTGGCTACGACGCGACGATCGTCAGCGGCACCGTCACCCGCCGGCACGGCATCGACACCGGCGCACGGCCGGGCCGGCTGGTCCGCGGCATCCGCTAGCTGGTTTGGAATCCTGATGATTTCAGGAGCATCGCGATACCTCTGGGGTCGTGCAGACGCGGCAGGCCCCGCGCGCAAACTCGCATCCCAGTGATCTGTCCTGGGTCCCCGGAACTCGCCGCGAGGCGCGCCAGGTTCGGACGCCGTCGACTGCCGCACGTCGCAAAGACGTTGGCATAGAGCCTTTTTGATGCCCCAGCGCACCCGCCAACGGCCGCTCCGGCGGACATCGGCGATCCCGCCGGCCTGATCTCCGGCCGGCCATCGCGCCGGCCGAGTGTCCGCCTACCGGACGTGCCGACCGCTCGGCCGACTATTCCCTGCCCTGGCGCGGACACTGCGGCCACCGCCGCGATCTGCGCGCGGCTCGGCAGAGTGGTCGTACCCCGTCAGGAAGGCAGGTTGCGATGCCTGATTCGTCGAGCCGAATCCATCTGGCCGTGGCGCTGGACGGCGCCGGCTGGCACCCGGCCGCGTGGCGCGAACCCGACGCGCGACCCGCCGATCTCTTCGGCGCCGGCTACTGGACCGACCTGGTCCTCGAGGCCGAACGCGGTGCGCTGGACTTCGTGACCGTCGAGGACTCGTTGGCAATCCAGTCCGACGACCCCTTCGTGCCGGACCAGCGCGTCGATCGGGTCCGTGGCCGGTTGGACGCGGTGTTGATCGCGGCTCGGGTCGCGCCCCGTACCCAGCGGATCGGGTTGGTGCCCACGGCCGTCGTCACCCACACCGAGCCGTTCCATGTGTCGAAGTCCATCGCGACGCTCGATTACGTGAGTGCCGGCCGGGCCGGCGTGCGCGTCCAGATCGCCGGCCGCCCGGATGTCGCCGCGCACTTCGGGCGACGTGAGGCTGCGGCCCGGTCGCGGGCCGGCGAGTATTTCGCCGAGACCGCCGACTACGTCGAGGTGCTGCGCCGGCTGTGGGACAGCTGGGAGGACGACGCCGAGATCCGCGATGCGGCCACCGGCCGCTTCATCGATCGGGACAAGTTGCACTACATCGACTTCAGTGGCCGCTGGTTCTCGGTCAAGGGTCCGTCCATCACGCCGCGCCCACCGCAGGGGCAGCCGATCGTCGCGGCATTGGGCCACGGCCGCGCCGGCCACGAGCTGATCGCCGGCAGCTCGGACGTCGGCTTTGTCACCCCTGGCGACGCCGCACAGGCCGTAGCTGTCGTCGAGGAAATCCGTGGGTTGCAACACGACGCCGGCCGCGGTTCCGAGACGTTGCACATCTTCGGCGATGTGGTGGTGTTTCTCGATGACAGTGCGCCGGCGGCACAGGCCCGCCGGCGCCGGCTCGATGACGTCGCCGGTGCCGAATATCGCAGCGATGCAACAGTGTTCGCCGGAACCGCCGCGCAATTGGCCGACCTGCTGACGGAGTGGCACGGCGCCGGGCTGACGGGATTTCGGCTGCGGCCGGCGACCCTGCCGCACGACCTGGTCCAGATCACCGAACAACTGGTGCCCGAATTGCGGCGCCGCGGACTCTTCCGCGACGGGTACGAAGCGAACACGTTGCGAGGCCTGCTCGGGTTGCCGCGCCCGTCCAACCGTTACGCAAGGAGCAGCCAATGAGCAAGCCAGTCAAGCAGATTCACCTCGCCGCGCACTTTCCGGGCGTCAACAACACCACGGTGTGGAGTGACCCGGCGGCCGGCAGCCACATCGAGTTCAGTTCGTTCGAGCACTTCGCGCGGACGGCCGAGCGCGGGAAATTCGATTTCCTGTTCCTGGCCGAGGGCTTGCGCCTGCGCGAACAGAACGGCGAGATCTACGACCTCGACGTCGTCGGGCGCCCGGACACCTTCACCGTGCTGGCCGCGCTGGCCGCGGTGACCGAGCGAATCGGCTTGACCGGCACCATCAATTCGACGTTCAACGAACCCTACGAGGTGGCCCGGCAGTTCGCCTCCCTGGATCATCTCTCTGACGGCCGTGCGGCCTGGAACGTCGTCACCTCGTGGGATGCGTTCACGGGCGAGAACTTTCGCCGCGGCGGGTTCCTGGCGGAGGACCAGCGCTACGAACGGGCCAAGACATTCCTGCAGACGGCGCTGGAGCTGTTCGACTCGTGGCGCGGCGACGAAATCGTGGCGGACAAGACGAACGGCGTGTTCCTGTCCGAACCCGATGCCGGCGCGTTCTCGCACACGGACGGCCACTTCGACATCCACGGCCGGTTCAACGTGCCACGCAGCCCGCAGGGGCGCCCGGTGATCTTCCAGGCGGGTGACTCGGACGAGGGCCGCGAGTTCGCGGCATCGGCTGCCGACGCCATCTTCTCGCGGCACAGCACGCTGGAGGCCGGGCAGGCGTTCTATACCGACGTCAAGGGCAGGTTGGCACGTTACGGCCGGCGCCATGACGAGTTGCTCATCCTCCCGGCCGCGACGTTCGTGATCGGTGACACCGACGATGAGGCGGCCGACCTGGCGCACGAGGTCCGGCTCGCCCAGGTGTCCGGGCAGACCGCGATCAAGTTCCTCGAACAGCTCTGGAACCGCGACCTGTCCGACCACGACCCGGACGGGCCGCTGCCGGCGGTGGATCCGGTCGTGGGGGAGAACACCATCGCGCGCGGCCGGGCCAGCGTGCGCATGTTCCGGGACCCGCTCGCGATCGCCGCCGAGTGGCGGGCCAAGGCCGAGGCGCAGAACCTCACCACGCGCGAGCTGATCGTCGAAGTCACCGGGCGGCAATCGTTCATCGGATCGCCCCACACCATCGCGGCGACGATCGACCGCTACGTCCAGGCCGATGCCAGCGACGGATTCATCCTCGTCCCGCACATCACGCCCGGCGGCCTCGACCCGTTCGTCGACCGGGTGGTGCCACTGCTGCAGGAGCGCGGCACGTACCGCACCGACTACACGGGCACCACACTGCGCGACCACCTGGGACTGGCGCCGCTGCCGCGGCCGGCGGTGCGCACCAATGTCTCCGCAGAAGTGGCGTCGTAGCTCATGGCGACTCCACTGACCGTGCTCGATCTGGTGCCGATCTCGTCGGGTTCGACTGCGCCGCAGGCGCTACGCAACAGCATCGACCTCGCCAAGCGCGCGGAGGCCCTGGGCTACGCGCGTTACTGGTTCGCCGAGCACCACCTCAATCCCGGTATCGCCGGCACCTCGCCGGCTGTGCTGCTCGCGCTGACCGCGGCGGAGACCTCCACGATCCGACTGGGCTCGGGGGCAGTGCAGATGGGTCACCGGACCGCGGTGGCGACTGTCGAGGAGTTCGGTCTGCTCGACGCGCTGCACCCGGGCCGGTTCGACCTCGGCCTGGGGCGCTCCGGTGGGAAGCCGCGGGAACCGAAAGTCCCGGTGGGTGCCTCGGTGGGCGCACCGGGTGTCCGCAACGGCGCGCGCGGGCTGCTGATTCCACCGAAGTTCGATCCGCGCCCGCTGTTGCAGTCACCGCGGTTCGCCCTCCAACGGGCACTCCTGCAGCTGCCCGGCGCGCAATCGCAGGACTACACCGACCAGATCAGCGACATCCTGGCGTTGATCGCCGGCGTCTACCGCGACGCCGACGGCTTGGCGGCGCAGGTCGTGCCCGGGGAAGGCGCCGACCTCCAGATCTGGATCCTGGGCAGCAGCGGCGGTGAGAGCGCCGAGGTCGCCGGGACCAGAGGACTGCGGTTCGCCAGCAACTACCACGTCGCACCATCGTCGGTCCTCGAGGCGACCGATGCCTACCGGGCCGCGTTCCGTCCATCGACTGAACTCGACGAGCCGTACGTCGCGGTGTCGGCGGATGTCGTCGTCGCCGATGACGAGGCCACGGCCCGCGAACTCGCCACCGGATACGGCCTGTGGGTGCGCAGCATCCGCACCGCCGAAGGCGCAATCCCGTTCCCGACCCCGGCCGAAGCGCGTGCGCACAGCTGGACGGCTGCCGAACGTGAGCTCGTCGCGGACCGGGTGGACACCCAGTTCGTGGGGACCGCCGCACAGGTCGCCGACAAGCTGGAACGGCTACGCGACGCGACCGGGGCCGACGAATTGATCATCACCACCATCACCCACGACCACCGGGACCGGGTGCGCTCCTACGAGTTGTTGGCCGACGAGTGGTCGCGGCGGTGAACAACTACAGATAGATGTGTAGCGGCGCAGCCATTTTCAAGGGTGCGCATAGGCTGGACCCATGACACCGGGCAGCGGCCTTTTCCAGATCGAGGACTGCGTCGACGAATCGGGGGCGGTGACGCTGCCGCCCGGCGCGACGCTGATCGCCCTGATCGATGGGAACATCGCGCATCTCCCCGACATGGTGGCATACCGCTACCTCGACTACTCCGGCACCGAAGCGCGGACTTACGAAGTGACCTGGGCCCAACTCGGGGTGCGACTGGCGGCCATCGCGGCCCGGCTGCAGTCCGTCACCGAGCGCGGTGACCGCGTTGCCATCATGGCGCCACAGGGCCTCGAATATGTCGCCGGGTTCTTCGCGGCGATCAAGGCCGGCGCCATCGCAGTACCGCTGTTCGCGCCCGAATTGCCGGGGCATGCCGAGCGGTTGGACACCGCACTCCACGATGCGCGACCGGCAGCGATCGTGACGACGGCGGCGGCGCGGCCGGCCGTCACCGAATTCCTCGCCGCGCATCCGGACCTGGGCACGCCGGCAGTCGTCGCCATCGACGAGGTGCCGGACGACGAGGGTGTTTCGTTCGAACCCGTCCACCTCGAGATCGACGATGTCTCGCACCTGCAGTACACCTCGGGGGCGACCCGCCCGCCCGTCGGAGTGGAGATCACCCATAAAGCGGTGGGCACCAACCTGATTCAGATGATCTTGTCCATCGACATGCTGGATCGCAACACACACGGCGTCAGCTGGCTGCCGTTGTATCACGACATGGGTCTGTCGATGATCGGCTTTCCCACCGTGTACGGCGGGCACTCGACATTGATGTCGCCGACGGCGTTCGTCCGCCGGCCGTTGCGGTGGATCCAGGCGTTGTCGGACGGCTCGAAGGTCGGCCGAGTGGTCACCGCGGCACCGAATTTCGCTTACGAATGGGCGGCGCATCGTGGTGCGCCGAGCCCGGGTGACGACATCGACCTGGCGAACGTGGTGATGATCGTGGGCTCGGAACCGGTCAGCATGGACGCCATCAAGAGCTTCAACGCGGTCTTCGAATCGTATGGACTGCCGAAGACGGCGATCAAGCCGTCCTATGGCATCGCCGAGGCAACACTTTTCGTGTCCAACATCGCGCCCGACGCGGAGGCGACGGTGCGGTACTTCGACCGCGCGCAACTGGCGTCCGGTGTGGCGGTGCCGGTGGCCGAGGACGCACCGGGTGCGGTTGCGCAGGTGGCGTGCGGGCAGCCGGCGAGCAGTCTCTGGGTGGTGCTGGTGGACCCGGTCACCGGAACCGAACAGCCCGACGGTCGCGTCGGCGAGATCTGGTTGCAGGGCAACAACATCGGCCGTGGTTATTGGGGCCGGCCAGAGGAGACCCGAGAGGTTTTCCACGCTCGGCTGCGCAGCACCTTGCCGCTGAACAGTCACGCCGACGGCGCCGATGTCGACGGATCCTGGTTGCGGACAGGTGATCTGGGTTTCTACCTCGACGGCGAGTTGTACGTCACGGGTCGTCTCGCCGACGTCATCACGATCAGTGGGCAGAACCACTATCCGCAGCACATCGAGACGACGGCCGCCGACGCGTCACCACTGGTGCGGCGCGGCTACGTGACGGCTTTCACCGTGCCGGGCGAGGATGGCGAACAGCTCGTGATCATCGCCGAACGTGCCTCGGGCACGGCGCGCCATGATCCCCGGCCCGCGATCGAGTCGGTCCATGCGCTCGTTTCGGAGCGTCATGGCGTGACCGTCGCCGAGGTCCGGTTGCTGCCCGCCGGCGGCATCCCGCGCACCACCAGCGGGAAGCTGGCGCGCCGCGCCTGCAGAGCCGCCTATCTGGACGGTTCGCTGTAAGCACCGGGCGCCACGCGGCCGGTTATGAATCCGATCATATTCGGGTGCGTTGACGCACGTCCATACAGCTCGTGCGCTTCGGATGTGGGCGGTTCTTGACTCCTCGATATGAACACGATCATAATTCGAGTCAATCGATCCGCTCGCCAGGAGTCGCCCCATGCCGCCCGACACTCGCCAGTCGATGGTGCTCGCCGCCGTCGAACTGCTGCGTGAGCGGGGCGTCGACGGTGTCACGCTCGACGATGTGCTGAGCCGCAGCGGCGCGCCGCGAGGCTCCATCTACCACCACTTTCCCGGCGGGCGCGCTCAGATCATCGACGAGGCCGCGCAGCTCAGCGGTGATGCCATCTCTCGGCTGATCTCCAGGGCGGCACCGGACGGACCGGCGGCCGTCGTCGACGCCGTGACCGGATTCTGGCGGAAGCTGCTGCGCCAGAACAACTTTTCGGTCGGCTGTCCGGTGGTGTCCATTGCCGTCAGCGCCGCACCGGGCTCGGCGCTGGCGCAGCACGCCAATCAGATCTTCCGCACCTGGTACCAGCTGGTCACCGACTGTCTGGTGGCCGACGGCGTCGGCACCGTGGTTGCCCGCCGACTGGCCACCATGTCGCTCGGTGCCATCGAAGGTGCCATCACCATGTGCCGGGCCACATCGAGCCTGCAGCCGCTCGATGATGTCAACGCCGAACTGAAGTTGCTGTTGGCAGCCCGGACGCTCTTTGCCGCCGGCGCACCTACCCCGAAGGGAAGTTGAGACCATGGAATGGACCGGTGCGGTGTATGCCGACGCCCCTACCGTCGAGGCGTCGACGTGGATCGACGCGCCCGTGGCGCGGGTCTGGGAAGTGGCGTCGGACATCACGGTGATGCCCGAGTGCAGCCCCGAGTTGCAGCGGGTCGAATGGCTCGGGGACTGTGACGCACCGCGTGTGGGCGCCCGTTTCGTCGGCCACAACAGCCATCCCGCACTCGGGGAGTGGTCGACGGAGTGCGAGATCGTCGAGTACGAACCACAACATGTGATGGCCTGGGCCATCGGCGATGCCGGCAACCCGACCGCAACGTGGCGCCTGAGCCTGCACCCCGAGGGCACCGGGACCCGGTTGGCGGAATGGGCCCAGATGGGCCCCGCACCGTCGGGGTTGTCTCTGGCGATCGCCCGGATGCCCGACAAGGAGCAGAAGATCGTGTTCAACCGGCTGCGCGAATTCGAGTCCGGGATGCAGTGCGCACTGGCGTACATCAAGCAGCGGGCCGAGAGCTGATGCGCGCCGCGACGACGGTCGAGGCAGCGAGCCTCGGAAACTGGAATTATCAAAGGCTTTTCGTCTCCGAGGCCGAGAAGTTGGGCCTGGACATCTGTTGGGTCGCCGAGGCGTGGGGATCCGACGCGCCGTCGGCACTGGGGTACTACGCCGCGTGCACGGAACGGATGTTGTTGGGCTCGGGCATCATTCAGCTCGGCACCCGGACGCCGGTGGCCATCGCCCAGGCCGCGATCACGCTGTCGAATCTGTCGGGCGGGCGCTTCCTGCTGGGCCTCGGCGCATCGGGACCCCAGGTCATCGAGGGACTGCACGGCGTACCGTTCGCCAAGCCGCTGGGCCGGATGCGGGAGACCATCGACATCATCCGGCAAGTAATCGCGGGCGAGCGGGTCACGCACAGCGGCAGCCAGTTCCAGATTCCGCTGCCGGGCGGTGACGTGAAGCCGATGCGCCTGTCGATGCGGGCGGAGCACGAAATCCCGCTCTACATAGCGAGTCTCACACCCGCCATGCTGCGGCTCACCGGCGAGGTCGCCGACGGCTGGCTCGGCACCAGCTTCGTCCCCGAAGGTGCCGACGACGCCTACTTCGCCCACCTCGACGACGGTCTCGGGCGCTCGGGCCGCGCGCGTGCCGATCTCGACATCTGCCAGGGTGCCGAGGTGTCGTTCGCCCGCGACGAGGCCCATCTCAAGACGCTGATCGACGCCCGGAAGTCCGAGTTGGCGTTCAGCCTCGGTGGGATGGGTTCGGCCTCGACCAATTTCTACAACCAGGCGTACAGCCGGCAGGGCTGGGCCGAGGTCGCGGCCGCGGTCCGGGAACGCTGGCAGTCCGGCGACCGCGACGGCGCGGCGGCGCTGATCACCGACGAGATGATCCTGGCCACCACGTTGATCGGCACTGCCGACATGGTGCGCGATCGCCTTCAGGTGTGGTGCGATGCCGGCGTCGACACCGTCCGGATTTACCCGGCGGGCGACACTCTCGAGGAACGGTTCACCACGCTCGGTGCCGCCATCGACCTGGTGCATTCGATCGAGCGGTGATCCGGCAGGCCTGACGGCGGCGGGCACATCATAGGGAGTTCCCTTATTTGCCGGGCCGTGACGCGGACGTAGCGTCGAACCGTGGTTCGAGCTGGCCAGCGCACCGCGATCCGTCTGCCATGTTCCGCTGCCCGAGGAGATGTCATGCCCAGTCGAAGGCGAAATCTGAGACGCATCGTCACGCCGATTCTGGTCGCGTGTCTGTGCACGTTCGGTCTGATGCTGCCGCCGGCGGCGAGCGCCGATCAGTTGTCGAACGGGCTCACCGCGACCTGTACGCCCGACAGCGACGTCCACGTCACGTGCATCATCGGCGGATGTGCTCGCGTGCACGGTGACTACGTCATCGACGCGGTACACATCATGTGGAACGGCATCCAGTCCGAATACGAATTCAAATGCATCAACGGCGCCACCGCACGGTGGGGACATGACAACGGCGGCAAGGCTTTCAAGATCGGCGTCCAGGGCTGCCGCAAGAAGGACTTCGAAGGCGACTGGTGCGGGCCGTGGGCCGACTACAACTACACCCCGCCCGCCAAACCGCAGGAGGCGCCGGTGAAGTGTCCGCCGGGATCGAAGACTTCGACGGTGCCTGCAGGACAACAGTGTGAGGCAGCACCCTTGGCGGACATCAAATGCCCGGACGGGTCGCCGACCCCGACGGTGCATGCCGGCCAACAGTGCGCCCCGATTCCCGAGGTGACCAACGCGATTCAGGCGTCGTTCGGCGCTCCGGGTGCGACGAGCATTGCCTTCAATGTCTCGAACACGTCGAATCTCGCGGCCACGTGCAACTATGTCGCCACCACGAACTCGGTGAATCCGTTGGTGCCGCGCAAGACCACCCGGCAATTCAATGTCCCCGCCAACGGGAACCACACCGAGACTTTCAGTGGTGCACCGACTTTCTCCACCTACAACGTCGTGCTGTCCTGCCACGACGCCGGCGGTAAGCAGAAGTCGGAGATCGGCCACGTCGAAACGTCGGTGACGTGGTGACCTGACCCAACTCGGGGCGTCCTGCCACGGTCCGCAATGGCGCGGGCCGTGGCAGGACGGCGGCCGCCTTACGCGTAGGCGACGTGGACGTGGTGGATATGCCCTTCGAACGGGAAGGGCGCGCGTTCGCGGTAGTCCATCGAAACGGGTGACCCCAGGCAGGTGCCGATGTCGAGGCAGTCGTTCGCGGTGAACAGCAGCGGGGCGCTGATCGGCACCTGTCCGGCGGCCACCGTCTCGCCGTTGACCGCGACGGTGATGTCCAGCGGGCCACCGGGACGCACCTCGGCGTACTGGGTGGTCACCGTGATGGTGTGCCGGCCGGGCGCGATGGCGGCGTCGGAATGAATCTTGGTGCGCTGCAGGATGAACAGGTTGTACTCGTAGCGGACGTGGCCGTTCTCGAGGTAGCAGGTCAGGCCGCCGGCGCCACTGCCAAGGGCGTACAGGACCCCGGATGCGTTTTCCGGGACGTCGGCGTCGATGGTCACCACGTTGTTCTTGTTGCCCAGTGCCGGGGCGCAGAACTCGGGCATGCGGATCATGTCGCCGGAGAAGTGCCACTCCCGGAACGGCGGCGCGATCCGCAATTCCGGGTGGTACACCGGAACCCACAGTCCGCCACCGACTGGCAGCACGGCGTTTCGGGCCGCTTCGATGGCGAACATCTCCCGCATCTGCGCGAGCTTCTCCGGCAGCTGCCCTGCGAGATCGTTGGCCTGCGACCAGTCTTCATCCAGGTTGTACAGTTCCCAGACATCCTGATCGGGCGTCCACGTCGCGATGCCCGGGGGTTGCCCCGGCACCCACGGCAACCGCGGCCCACGCGCCGACGCGATCCAGCCGTCGTGATAGATCGCCCGGCTGCCCATGATCTCGAAGTACTGAGTCTTCTTGCCGCCCGGCGCGTTCCGGTCGGCGAGGGTGCGGGCAAAGCTGGCGCCGGCCAGCGGCATCTGCGGTTCGCCGTAGACGGTGCGCGGCGGCTCGATGCCGACCACCTCGTAGATCGTCGGCACGATGTCGTTGCAGTGCAGGAAGTTGTCGCGCGGCACGGTGTCGGCGGCGATCTTCGCGGGCCAACGCACCGCCAGCGGATTCCGGGTGCCGCCCAGATGCGACGCCAGCAGCTTCATGCCCTTGTAGGGCGTGCTGCCGGCCCAGGCCCAGCCCGCGTGGTACTGATTGTCGACCAGGGGAGAGCCCAGGACGTCCAGTCCGCCGAGCTCATCGAGCGCGTCGATGTGCTGGCGCACCGTCGTGGGAATTCCGTTCTGCGCCAACAGCTCTGAGATCGTGCCGTTCTGGCCTTCGCCGGAGGAACCGTTGTCGCCCCAGATGTACAGGAACAGGGTGTTGTCGCCGTAGCCGAGGGCATCGAGTTCGTCGGCGATCCGGCCGACCTGAACGTCGACGTGCTCGGCGTAGCCGGCGGCGACCTCCATCAGGCGCCGCTGAAACGGCTTCTCGTCCTCGGGGATGTCGTCCCACGCCGGCAGGGTCTCGTCGCGTTCGGTGAGTTCACAGTCCTGCGGAATCCAGCCCTTTTCCTTGGCCCGCTCGAAGACCCGCTGCCGGTAGGCATCCCAGCCGTCGTCGAACTTGCCCGCGTACTTGTCCGCCCATTCCTTCATGATGTGGTGCGGGCCGTGCAGGCAGCCGCTCGCCCAATACATGAAGAACGGCTTGTCGGCATTGAAGGCCTTGTGCCGGCGCAGCCACGAGATGGCGTCATCGGCGAGGTCTTCCGACAGGTGGTAGCCCTCTTCGGGAGTCTTCGGCGGGGCGACCACCGTGGTGTTGCGGACCAGGTTGGGTTCGTACTGGGACGCCTCACCGGCGAGAAAGCCGTAGAAGTATTCGAAACCCAAACCGGTGGGCCAGTTCTCGAACGGGCCGGCCGCGGTGGTTTCCTCTGCTGGGGTGTTGTGCCACTTGCCGAAAGCCGAGGTGGCGTAGCCGTACTGTTTGAGAACTTCGGCGACCGTCGCGCTGGACCGCGGAATCTTGCCCGCGTACCCGTCCCAGTCGTTGGCGAGTTCGGCGATCTGCCCGTTGCCGATCTCGTGATGGTTGCGACCCGTCAACAGCGAGGCCCGCGTCGGCGAGCACATGGCCGTGGTGTGAAACCTGTTGTAGGAGACGCCTTCCGCGCACACCCGGTCGAGTGTCGAGGTGGTCACTTCACCACCGAGAGTGGACGGCAGTCCGGGACCGGCGTCGTCGATGAGGACGATGACGATGTTGGGGGTGTCGTCGTGCAACCGCTTGGGGACGGTCCGCGGCTGGTACGTCGACTCCTGCAGCGTCCGGCCGGCGATGCTGGCGGATGGAACCGGCGGGAATGGCAACACGCCACCGTCCGGCAGTACCGGTGCCACCACACTCGTGTCAGACAACTCGACACCTCCTTCTGCTGATGCGGCAAGAGACTGCTCCCCGATCCGGGGTCTACTGTGCCGTACGCCACTGACGGTCGCGTCAGCGGGGGAGATCTTTGCCGTGCCGGGTCAGCCCTGGTAGCCCTCCAGGAATCCGGTGAGTCCCGACGGGGTGTGCGGACCGATGGCGATCTGTTCGACGACGCCGATCCCGGTGCGCTCACCCATGGTCGCCTTCACGACGTTCTGCAGGTGCAGCGACGTGAAGTCCGTCGGATCGAAATCGCCCAACCGGATTGATTCCCTGCCGATTTCGTACGGGCCATGATTGGAGCCGTGGCCCCAGTGCGGGTGCCAGTAGCCGATGCCGCGCATCCGGAACGTATAGAGCTTCTCCAGTTCGATGTGTGTCTCGCCCTCGATGGGATCGGTGAACCACAGGTGGGCCCGCCGGATTTCGCGCCGCCCGGGCTCCCAGTCCAGTTCGTAGCCGATGTCGTAGCACTCGCGTACGCCGACGCGACTGCACGGTGACGCACCGTCCGGCAGCGGGTCCAGGACCGCGGCAGTCTCCAGCCACCGGCGGCCGTCCTCATGCTCATGGAACGCGTAGTGGGTGAATCGGTCTCCGAAATGCAATGGCGCCCAGAGCCAGAAGACCTGGAACGGCATGGGTTGGCGCAACACGGCGAGCTGTTCGCCGACCGGCCGGATGCCCCACGACCGATCCCGGGTCCCCGGCACGTCACCGGCTCTGACCGCAAGGTCCTCGCCGTCGACGCTGATGATCCCTTCCCACGACCCCCATTGCGTCAGCCTGGTGTGGTCGGTCAGCACGATGCCTTCAGCGGTGCGGCGCTGTTGACGTGGCTCCTCGACGGCCACGGTGGTGGCTCGGAAGGTCAGGTCGCAGGAGATGTTCTGCTCGTTGTCCTCGACGACATAGCGGATGGTCCGCAATGGTTCGGCGACTTCGACGCGGAAAGGGCCGATGGTCGCCGACCGGTCCAGGGGCATAGCGCCCGAGGCGAAGATCGAATGTTCGACACCGTCTTTCACGACACTGAAGGCAGCGTCGATGATGCCGCGAACGGGGTAGTGCCCCATGGCCGCACCGAAGTAGAAGTCGCCGTCACGCTGGTGGCCGTTGAACCAGTAGCGATCGTAGTGGTTGGGGTCACCGCTGGCCGGCACGCCTACCGGGTCTGCCGAGGCGTGAATCGGATAGTCGTCAAAGGGCGTCAGCACGGCGGCGTCACCGCTTCGGGTCGTTGATCTTCACCAGCATCTTGCCGATGTTCGCCCCGGTGAACAGACCGTTCAGCGCGTCGATGCTGGATTCCAGTCCCTCGTAAACGGTTTCGCGATGCACCAGCAGGCCCTGCTGTTCCCAGCCGCTGAGTGCCGCGAAGGCCTCGTCGAACCGTGCCCACTCCTCGAGTGCGATGAAGCCCTGCATCGTCGAGGCCGTGGACAGCAGGTTCACGTAGTTGGACGGACCGGGGTGGTCGCCGTTGAGGTACGTCGTGATGATGCCGCACATGACCACCCGCGCCCGGTGGGCGAGGTTGCCGAGTGCGGCATTGAGAATGTCGCCACCGACGTTGTCGAAGTAGACGTTGATGCCGCCCGGACAGGCCGCCTTCAAGGCGGCCGGGAAATCGTCGGCCTTGTAGTCGACGCAGGCGTCGAACCCGAACTCCTCGACCACGACGCGACACTTCTCCGGGCCGCCCGCGATGCCGACGACGCGCGCGCCGGCGATCTTGGCGATCTGCCCGGCGACCGATCCGGTGGCGCCTGCAGCGGCGGAGACGACGACCGTCTCGCCGGGTTGGGGCTTTCCGACGCCTGTCATGCCGAAGTAGGCGGTCGCCCCGGTGGGACCGTAGATCGACATCACCGCGAGAGGGTCGGTGTACCCCACCACCGGTGTGCTGAACAGGTCGTCGCGGATGATCGCGTAGTCCTGCAGGCCGGTCAGCGTGGTGACCAGGTCGCCGACTTTGTAGGCCTCGCAACGAGATTCGACGACCTCGCCGATGCCTGCCACGCGCACCACCTCACCGAGCCCCAGCGCCGGGAGATAACCGGGTTCGCCGTCCAGCCAGGTGCGGGCAGCGGCGTCGATGCCGACATAGGTCGTCCGCAGCAGTGCTTCACCCTCTGCGGGGACGGGTGCGGGCACCGTCACCATCTCGGTGTCGTCGGGGGAGACCAGACCGTTGGGGCGGCGCCGCAACCGGATCTGACGGTTTTCTCGGTTCATCGTGTCGTTTCTGTGGGTACCGGAGAGTTTTCATATTGATTATTAAAAGTCCTCTCGGTTATCGTCAACCCCGAATGTGGAAGTGGTCGCCAGGAGAGTCCGATGAGCGTCAACAACGCAGCACCCCGCCGGGGGCGGCCGCCGCGTGTCGACCAGAGTGCCATTGCCGCAGCGGTTTTGGAGATCGGCACCGAGAACGCCACGATGCGCCGGGTCGCCGAGCATCTCGGTATCAGCCTGCCGGGGCTCTACCATCACGTGAAAAACCAGCACGACCTGCTGCGCCTGGCCACCGTCAGTGCCCTGACGAACTCACCGCCGCCGCGGTACACCGGCGGACACTGGGCGACCTGGCTCCGCGACTATGCGTCCTACATCCGGACGGTGCTGGCCGCCGAACCCGCGCTGGTGGAGAAGTTCGTCAGTGGTGCGGTCGGCCATGACGTCGAGATGGAGTACACCGCCGATGCAGTGGAAGCGCTTGCCGCGCAAGGTTTGTCGCCGAGCGACGCCCTCGCGGTATGGGCATCGGTGAGTACCATGGCAGTCGGCAGTGTCACCGAGGCCCATCGCGAATACCTGTACTCCGAGAGCGGGCAGCCATGGTTGGCCCGGATTCTCGCGCTCACCGCCAAACGTTCACCGTCGGAGTTTCCCACGTTGCGTGCCATCGCGAAATCGGGTGACGACCCGTTCGGTGACGAGGCCTTCCAGCATCGAATCACGTTGCTGCTGACCGGTATCGCGGCGCATTACGGGCTGCCCCTCTAGCGCCGAAACGGCATTCCAGCAGAGCAAGTCTCGTGAACTTGTCTGTCGGAATGCCGTTTCGGCGGAAGGTGGATCAGCTGCGCGGGTACGTCGGGTATTCGATACCCGAGAGGAACTGCACGACGCGGACGACCTGGCACGAGTAACCGAACTCGTTGTCGTACCAGCAGTACAGGATCGCCTGGTCGCCATCGACGATGGCCGCGTTCGCGTCGATGATGGACGCCGCACGCGAACCGATGAAGTCGCTCGACACCGCGTCGGTGGCCGCGGTGTAGTCGAGGTTGCGGCTCAGCGGGCCCGACAGCGACGTCTCGCGCAGGTGCGTGAGCACCTCGTCCTTCGTCGTCTCCTTCTTGAGCTGCAGGCTCAGGATGGCGATCGAGACGTCGGGGGTGGGGACGCGGATCGAGTTGCCCGTGATCTTGGCCTTGAGCTCCGGCAGGGCCTTGGCGACGGCCGAGGCGGCGCCGGTCTCGGTGATCGTCAGGTTCAGCGGCGCGGAACGGCCACGACGGTCGGCCTTGTGGTAGTTGTCCAGCAGGTTCTGGTCGTTGGTGAACGAGTGCACCGTCTCGACGTGGCCGCGGATGATGCCGAACTTCTCGTCCATCGCCTTGAGCGGCGGGACGATCGCGTTGGTGGTGCACGACGCACACGAGAAGATCTGCTGGCTGACATCCTGGCCGAGGTGGTTGACGCCGTGCACGATGTTCGGCACGTCGCCCTTGCCCGGCGCGGTCAGGACGACCTTCGAGACGCCCGGACGCAGGTGCTGCTCGAGACCCGCGCGGTCACGCCACTTGCCGGTGTTGTCGATGAGGATGGCGTCGTTGATGCCGTACTGCGTGTAATCGACCTCGGACGGGTCGTTGGCGTAGATGAACTTGATGACGTTGCCATTGGCGATGAGGAGGTTGTTCTCCTTGTCGACCTTGATGGTGCCGTTGAAGTGTCCGTGCACCGAGTCGCGGCGCAGCAGCGAAGCACGCTTCTTCAGGTCGTCGGCGCCACCGCTGCGGACCACGACGGCGCGCAGGTTCAGGCCGTTGCCGCCGCCGGCCTTCTCGACGAGCAGTCGCGCCACGAGGCGACCGATCCGGCCGAAGCCGTACAGGACCACGTCGCGCGGGCCCTGCGGCTCGGCCTTGTTGTCACCGGTGACGTCGGACAGCGCGTCGGCGACGAAGTCGGCGACCGAGAGGCCACGCTCATCGGCGCGGTAGGCGTGTACCAGCAGGCCGAGATCGATCTTGGCCGGACCCAGGTCCAGGTTCGCCAGAGCCTCCAGGAACGGGAAGGTCTCGACCACCGACAGCTCTTCGCCGGCGATCTGCCGAGCGAAACGGTGGGTGCGCAGGATGCTGATCACCGACTTGTTCACCAGCGACCGGCTGTGCAGCAGGACGGTGACGCCGCGCGTGCGGTGCAAGGTGCCGACGATCGGAATCATCGCCTCCGCCAGGGCTTCCTGGGTGTTCCAATTGGCAAGTTCTGGTGTATTCAACTCATCTGTCCTACGGGTCGCTTGGCCGATCGCGCTGAGCAGCGCATTCATGTTAGCGATCGGCATTTCCGGTTCTGCAGGTCGTCCCGCTGGCAGGGCACGTAGGGGTTGACAGGCACGCTGGCGCGTGCGCCGAACAGGCCTCACCCAGGTGTTTCAGCGCGGCGTCAGCGTGCGGCCGGCTGGATCCGCCGCAACACCGGCACCAAACCGGCGAGCGCCGCGATGTTCGCCACGACGATCAGGGCCATCGTGTAGCCGGGGGAGATGTCGTAGACGGCACCGAGCAGGCCGCCGGCGATCAGCAACGCGACGCCCCGCAACAGGGCCAGCCAGCCGAAGGCGATGGCCCTGGTGTTTGCCGGCACGAGCTCGGTGACCACCGATTTCACCGTGGAATCGAGCACGCCGTTGACGACACCCCAGATCGCGACGCCGACCCAGACCAGGGTGCGGTCACCGGTGAAAGCAATCGCCGAGCACGCGGCGGCGAGGGGAACCGCGAGCAGCACGATCGGTCCACGCTTGTCGTACACCCGGCCCATCACCAGACCCGCTGCGCCGTCCACCGCCATCGCGATCGCGAACAGGATCGGCACCTGAGCGTCGGTGAGCAGTCCGGTGCGCTGGGCATGGAACGCCAACAACGGGAATGATGCGACGCCGCATGACAGCAGGCCGATCGCGACGACGTACTGCCAGAACTGGGCGGGCAATCGCTTCGGCACCGCGGGGCTGCCCGGGGTGGATTCCGTGGCTTCGCGAACGGCCTCTTCTTCGTAGCTCCGCGGGTCGGGAACGCGAAACCGAAGCCAGCCCAGCAGGACCAGGACCAGGACGCCGGGAACGATGAGTACGCCGAACGCCATTCGGTAGTCGCCCGCGTGGGCGCTCAACACCGCCGCGAGCAACAGCGGCCCGGCGATGGCACCGGTCTGGTCGAGGGCCTGGTGCACGCCGAACGCGCTGCCGCGCCCGGTGCTCGTCGACGCATGCGACAGCAGAGTGTCCTTCGCCGGCGAGCGCACCGCCTTGCCGAGACGCTCGGTGCCGTACAACAGCAGCGCCGGAACGAGAGATCCGGTGACGCCGATCAACGGGACACTCAGCACGGTCAGCGCGTAGCCGGTGATCGTCCACGTCCAGTAGTGCTGGGTGCGCGAGACGGCATAGCCGGCGACGACGCGCAGCCCGTATCCGATGAATTCGCCTGCGCCGGCGACCAATCCGACGACTGCGGCGGACGCGCCGAGGGTCGCAAGATAGGGACCGATGATGCTGCGGGCGCCTTCGTACACCATGTCGGCGAGCAGGCTCACCACCCCGAAGACGAGGACGAAGTGCCAGGGCTTGAGCGGTCGGCCGGTCACGCACCGATTGTGCACGGGACCCGGCGGCAATACATGGCACGTGTCCGACCCGTCTGGCATAATCGCACATATGTTCGAACATGTGAGTGTCGGGGTCGGCGGTGTGCTGGTTCACGATGCCTCTGTGGTCGATGCGGTGGTGCATTTCGCGCGGGTGTCGAATGTGGCTGAGTGCGGGAAGTTTCGGGCGATCGCTGATCTGGTGGCGTTGCGTGTCGCTGACGAAGATGGTCGGCAGTGGTGGGCCTGTGATGGGTGGGATGCTGCGGTCGCCGAGGTGGGGGCGGCGCTGGGGATGGGGAAGCGTGAAGCGTCGGGGCAGTTGTCGATTGCGGTCGCGTTGCGGTTTCGGTTACCTCGGGTGGCGGCGGTGTTCGCCGATGGTGGGGTGTCGGCGCGGACGGTCGGCACGATCTGTTGGCGTACCCGCCTGGTGGAGGATCCCAATACGCTGGCGGTGATCGATGTTGCGTTGGCGGGGGCGTTGTCGGAGTGGGCGGGGTTGTCGCGCAAGAAGATTGAACGCAAGATCGACGGTTGGGTGCAGAAGTTCGACCCGGCTGCGGTGATCAAGGTGCGCTCGGCTGCCCGCCGGCGTGGGGTCGGGGTGGGCAAGCCCGATGATGAGACTGGGGTGGCGTCGATCTGGGGTGCGCTGTTGGCCACCGATGCGGAGTTGTTGGATCGGGTGCTGGACGAGATGGCCCGGCAGGTGTGCGAGGACGATCCGCGGACGTTCGGGCAGCGGCGGGCTGACGCGTTGGGGGTGTTGGCGGCCCGTGGGGATCGGCTGGCGTGCCAGTGCGGCAATCCGGATTGCCCGGCCGCTGGGCCTGATGCCCGGGCGGCGGCGGTGATGATTCATGTGCTCACCGATCAGCTGCCGACGCCGGTGGCGGATCCGCTGCTGCACGGGGATCCGGCCGCGCCGCTGACCCCGGCGCCAAACCAGCCTGCACCTGAGCCGGTGTTCACACCCGAACCTGAGCCTGAGCCCGCGCCGGCGGATGACGTGGCGCCGATGCCCGCGCCTGCACCGGCGGCCGATTCGCGGTCTGCCCAAACCCTGACTCCTGCTGGGGTCGAACGGGCCGGCGACAGCACGTCCACGCCAGTGCCGGCCAGCAGACCCGCGCATACACCTGCTCCGGCGGCTGAGTCGGCGCCCACCCCTGAAGCTCATGCGGCGCACCCGCCGGTCCCGGCTTCCGCTCCGACTTCCACCAAGCCCCCGGCTCCGGTGCGCACACCGGTCGGTTATGTCCTCGGCGGCGGTGTGGTGCCCCCGGCGGTGCTGGCGGATCTGGTGGCCCGCGGTGCGAAAGTGCGCACGGTCGCCTCGGCCGCCGATCTGGCTGAGGTGCCGCGGTACCGGCCGTCGGCGGCGATGGATGAGTTCGTGCGGGTGCGGGCCATGACGTGCATGTTCCCGGGCTGTGATCAGCCTGCCACCGCCTGCGATGTGGACCATACGATTGCGTGGCCGGTCGGGCCGACGCATCCGGGCAACCTGAGCCCGAAGTGCCGCAAACACCACCTGCTGAAAACGTTTTACGGCGGGCCGGATGGGTGGCAGGACCGTCAACAGCCTGACGGGACGATTGTGTGGACCGCACCCACCGGCCACACCTACATCAGCGTGCCCGAAAGTCGAATCCTGTTTCCCCGCACGGTCACCGACACCCCGCTGCCGAACCCACCACCAGAGGGAACCGATCTGGACACCACCGCGGCTGCCGGCCGGGGTGTCATGATGCCCATCCGGCGCCGCACCCGCGCCCAGAACCAGGCCCAGCAGATCGCCTACGAACGCGCCCTCAACCAAGCCGACATCGACGAACGCGAAGCCGCCCAAGAAGCCTTCGCCCGCCGGCGCAAAGAACGCCAAGAACGCGAAGCCGCAGAAGCCGCGGCCGCTGAATCAGCAGAGCAGCAAGACATCCCGCCGCCGCACTGAGGCAGATGGCTAGTGTGCGTGGTCGAACAGAACCAAGGTGTCGGCCAAGTTGCCGTCGACGAAGTAGGCGCGGCAGGTGAAAGGATCACGAATCGTGCCGCCGGCTTCGGCCTTGGCGTCGACCATTCCCGACACGTTCCACACGGTGATGCGGCTGTGGTCAACGCCTTTCAGTGGTTCGTCGGTCATCAGCGGAAACATGTCCTGCCCATCCGTCTCCAGCGTGCCGGCAACCGAGCGCACGTCGGAAAGCTGAGCCGAATCGGGCGATGCCAATTGCTTGCGCACGTCGGCTTGGCATCTGTCGCGGGCCACGTCTTGCGCGAGACGCGGCTCGGGGCGGACGAGGCCGAACCCGTGTGTCTTCATGGCGATCATCGCCAGTAGCGCCCCCGCAAGAACGCACGCCGCTCCGATGACGAGGAACCGGCTCGGTCGGCGCGGTTCTCCATGGTCAGCTGTCATGGACCGAACGTAACCTGCGTCCCGTCGCATCCCGTCACGGACTTGCCGGGTGGGAACTTTTGCGGATCGACATCCGGGATGACGGTGTCCCAGCGATACGCGCGCTGGGCGTCGGCGGCGCAGCCCTCATTGGCGGTGTCGTACAGGACCCGGAAGGTGTGCGGATCGGCGCCGGCGATGACCCGGTCTTGGTAGTAGGCCCGCTGATTGTCGACGGCGTAGTTGAAAACGCTGTCGTTGAGTCGGCGGAAGGTCGCCGCGTCCGCCCCGGGGATCGCTTCGCATCGGTAGTACACCGCGTGAATATCTTTGGTGTAGTCCAGGTTTCGGTCGTCGGGGGTGAAGCGCAGGATCTCGAAGTGCGCGGGGTCGTCCGAAATCTCGCGGTCCTTGCAGTAGACGGCACCGCTGTCCTTCGCGAGATCGCTGTTGATCGTCTCGAAGTGGTCGGGGTCGCCGCTGAGGGGCAGGGTGCCGGCCCAGATGTGGTTGCGGTCCTTGGCCCAGCCGTAATTCAGCCAGTCGAACGTGGTGACATCCGCACCGCCGATCTGAGCCCCCCGGTAGTAGGCGCGCGCCTTGTCCCGCGCGTAGCCGCTGGAGAGCTTGTGGAAGGAGCCGGCGTCCGCGCCGGCGACTTCGCGAGGTGACGAGTCGATGCCGCCCGTCCAGTACACCTTGCCATCGTCGACGTAGTAGCCGCCGACGACCTTCGGGCTACACGCAGGCGCCAGGAGCACTGCCGAGACAGCCAGCGCGGTAACCCATCGACGCACCTGCCCACCTCCTGTCGATCCCAGGATTAGACGTTCGCACAAAGACGCGGGCCGTGCATCTATCTATCGAGATGACAGGCTACGATTGCCGCAGACAACTCAATACGCCGACAACGCGCTGTGGGAGAACCCCCGGAAACGGGGCGCCGTAGGAGCAAGTCCTCCCCGGGAATCTCTCAGGCCCAAATACCGCAGCGTCGAGGCAACTCTGGAGAACAGTGCGGATCAACAGATCCGCGCTTACCGAAGGTGAACGGCGCTTACGCGTCAAAACTCTCAGGTTTCAGGACAGAGCGGGGAGGTGCTACCCAACGACGCGTCGAGCAGTCGACGCCCCGCGAACCGGAGTCACCTCATGTCTGTCCGTACAATAATTGGTAAGAACCACAACAGCTTTCGTGACCGCACTGGTCCGGCATCTCCGCTGTTGGCCGAACACCGGGCCCTGGCAGCTAGTTTCACCGACTTCGCCGGGTGGGAAATGCCACTCAAGTACGGCAGTGAACTCGCAGAGCACCGGGCGGTACGCGAGGCGGCGGGCCTGTTCGACCTGTCGCACATGGGTGAGGTCGCGGTCACGGGACCGGAAGCGGCGGCAGCGCTGGACTTCGCGCTGGTCGGTGAGGCTTCCAAGATTGGTGTGGGGCGGGCCAAATACTCGTTGATGTGCGACGCCGATGGCGGTGTCATCGATGACCTGGTGGTGTACCGGCTGGGCACTGACGCCTTCCTGGTCGTCGCCAATGCGGCCAACGCGCCGACCGTGGCTCGCAAACTGGTCAGGCGCGCAGCGCAATTCGACGCGGTTGTCGATGACCAGTCACTGGCGACCGCACTGATCGCGGTGCAGGGGCCGGCGTCCGAGGCCATCGTCAGCTCGCTGGTGCCGCACCGCCGGAGAGCCGCCGTTGCCGAGCTCCCGTACTACGCGGTGATCGATGCTCAGGTGGCCGGCATCGACGTGCTGCTCGCGCGCACCGGCTACACCGGCGAAGACGGCTTCGAGCTCTACGTGCCCAACGGTCAGGCTGTGGCACTGTGGGGAGCGCTGCTCGCAGCCACCTCCGAGGCCGGCGGCGTACCCGCGGGTCTCGCCTGCCGCGACACGCTACGGCTGGAGGCCGGCATGGCGCTCTACGGGCACGAGCTCACCGCGGACATCAACCCTTACCAGGCAGGCCTCGGCAAGGTGGTGCGCCTGGGCAAGGACTTCGTGGGACGTGATGCGCTGCAACAACTTTCTGCGCAGAACGGCCAGCGGGTGCTGGTCGGACTGAAGGGCGATACCCGACGCGCCGCGCGGTCCGGGTACACCATCCATCACGACGACGAGGCGGTGGGCACCGTGACCTCGGGCACGCTGTCGCCGACCCTGGGATACCCCGTCGCGCTGGCCTATCTCGACGCCGCGCTGGCGGAACCCGGCACCAGGGTGCAGGTCGACGTCCGAGGGCGAAAAGAGCCGTTCGAAGTCACCCCGGCGCCGTTCTACCGTCGCCCCTGAATACGAGACGACCACTTCAGGAAGGACCACCATGGCCACCAACGTCATCCCCGACGATCGCAGCTACAGCGAGGAGCACGAATGGGTACTCATCGCGCCCGGCGCCGCCCTTCCCGACGCCCCGGTGCGGGTCGGCATCACCGCGGTCGCGGCCGCGGCCCTCGGTGATCTGGTGTACGTCGACCTGCCCGAAGTCGGGTCCGCCATCACCGCCGGCGAGACCTGTGGCGAGGTCGAATCGACCAAGACCGTGTCGGAGCTGTACCCGCCGGTGAGCGGCACGGTCACTGCGGTCAACAGCGCCGCGGTCGACGATCCCAGCATCATCACCGCCGACCCCTACGATGCCGGTTGGCTCTTCGAGGTACAGCCGACCGCGGCCGGAAACCTGCTCACCGCAGCCGATTACGCCGCACGTAACGAGGAGTAGCCATGAGCATCTCGGTCGTCGCGGCCGCTCCGCTCGCCAACGGTGCAGCCGATTCCGGACATCTCGACCCGCAGGTGCGTACCCTGGCCGAACAGTTCCCGCTCTACCCGGAGTTGTAATGGCGATCAGCGTGTTCGACCTGTTTTCCGTCGGGATCGGGCCGTCGAGTTCACACACCGTCGGCCCGATGCGGGCGGCCGGCATGTTCGTCGACGAACTCATCGCCCGCAAGACGATCGACGACGTCGTCGATGTTCGAATCGATCTGTACGGATCGCTGGCGGCCACCGGCGGCGGCCACGGCACGATGCCCGCCATCCTGCTCGGACTGGAGGGCTGCCGTCCCGAGACCATCGAGACCGACGAGATGGAACGGCGGCTGGCGGCCATCAGGGCCACCGGTACGGTCCGGCTGGGCGGCCGGATCGAGCTCCCTCTCGCCGAATCTGACATCGCCCTGCACCCGGCGCAGCAGCTCGACCGTCATCCCAACGCGATGACGATCACTGCCCGTTCGGCCGACGGCGAAGTGCTCTTCGGCGAGACGTATTTTTCTGTCGGGGGTGGCTTCGTCGTCACCGAAGACGACTTGGCGCAGCCACCCGAATGTGGCAGAGATGCGGACACTTTCACGTCGGCGGCAGAACTTCTGGCGCTCACCGACCGCGAGCGCATCCCCATCAGCGCGGTGATGATGAGCCAGGAGTCGACGACGCGCACCGAAACCGAGGTGCGTCGACAGCTGCTACACATCCGCGATGTGATGCTCGCGTGTGCGACCAACGGCATGTCCCGCGACGGCTACCTGCCCGGCAAGTTGATGGTCCGCCGGCGGGCCAAGGACTGGTTCGTCCGACTGAGCGCCGAAGACGCCGGGCGCGACCCGGCCTTCGCCGAGGACTGGGTGAACCTGGTGGCACTGGCGGTGAACGAGGAGAACGCCTCGGGTGGTCGCATCGTCACCGCACCGACCAACGGTGCCGCCGGCATCATTCCGGCGGTGCTGTACTACGCGCTGCACTACACCGCGGCGGGCAAGGCCGATCCCGACGACGTCACCGTCCGCTTCCTCCTGACTGCCGGCGCCATCGGCTCCCTGTACAAGGAACGTGCATCGATCTCGGGTGCAGAGGTCGGCTGCCAGGGTGAGGTCGGATCGGCGGCATCGATGGCTGCCGGTGGCCTCGCCGAAATCCTCGGTGGCACACCCCAACAGGTCGAAAACGCCGCCGAGATCGCGATGGAGCACAGCCTGGGCCTGACCTGCGATCCGATCGGAGGTCTCGTGCAAATCCCGTGCATCGAACGCAACGCCATCTCGGCGGGCAAGGCCATCAATGCCGCTCGCATGGCACTGCGCGGTGACGGCACCCACCGGGTCAGCCTTGACCAGGTCATCGAGACGATGCGCGCGACCGGCATGGACATGAGCTCCAAATACAAGGAAACCTCGACCGGTGGCCTCGCCGTCACCGTTAATGTCGTCGAATGCTGAACGACATCACGGCCCCGCCGGTGCGCATCGGCATCCTGGGCGCCGCGCGGATCGGGCCGCTGGCGCTCATCAAACCGGCGAGGGGCCGCAGCGATGTCGTCGTGGCGGCGGTGGCCGCACGTGACACCGCGCGGGCCGACCAGTTCGCCGCGCGTCACGGCATCGGTACCGCATATGGGAGTTACGACGCGCTGATCGCGGATCCCGAGGTGGACGCGGTGTACATCCCGCTGCCGAATGGTCTGCACGGCAGGTGGATCCGGGCCGCCCTCGACGCCGGTAAGCATGTGCTCTGCGAAAAGCCGTTCACCGCCAATGCAACTGAGGCGACGGACATTGCACAGCGGGCGGCGGCATCGGACCGCGTGGTGATGGAGGCGTTCCACTACCGCTATCATCCGCTGGCCCTGCGCGTCGAGGAGATCATCGCCTCCGGCGAGCTGGGGAAGCTGCAGCACGTAGAGACGGCGATGTGCTTTCCGCTGCCCAAGTTCTCCGACATCCGGTACAACTACGCGCTCGCCGGTGGCGCGACGATGGACGGCGGGTGCTACGCCATCCACATGGCGCGCATCTTCGGCGGCGGAACTCCCGAGGTCGTGTCGGCGCAGGCGAAACTCCGTGACGGGCAGGTCGATCGCGCGATGACCGCCGAATTGCGTTATCCCGCAGGGCATACCGGCCGCGTGCGCTGCAGTATGTGGTCGACGAGCCTGCTCGCGATGAGCGCGCGGGTCATCGGGGAGCACGGCGAGCTGCGGGTCGTCAATCCCGTGCTGCCCCAGCTGTACCACCGCCTCGCGGTCCGCAGCACGAACGGCAAACGCGTGGAACGATTTTCACGACGAGCGTCCTACAGCTATCAGCTGGACGCCTTCGCCGGTGCGGTACTGCGCGGTGAACCGGTCAAGACGACTCCGCAGGATGCGGTCGAGAACATGACCGTCATCGATGCCGTCTACCGGGCGGCCGGCCTTCCGGTGCGGCAGCCCGCATGACACCGCCTGCGGATCGGCTCGGTATCGAGGCGCTGAGCGTGTTCGGCCTGCCGCCGGTCGAATTCGTCGAACTGGCCGCGGATCTCGGGTGTCGGTACATCACGGTCTTCCTCCGGAACCTCGCCGTGCTGCCACTGGGCTATCCGCCGTTCGCGCTCATGGACGACAGCCGGCTGCGGGCTGACCTGCTGGCCGCCATGCATCACCGCGGCGTCAGCATCTCGCTGGGTGATGGATTCCTGGTGCTGCCCGACGCCGACATGCGGTCATTCGCAATGGATCTTGACCTGATGGCCGAGCTGGGGGTGCCGCGCATCAATGTGGTCAGCCTCGACCCGGATCTCGACCGCACCTGTGATCAGGTGGGCACGCTGGCGGAGCACGCGGCCGAGCGGCAGATCGAGACTGTCGTCGAACCCGTGCCGGGCCTGACGATCGGCGATCTGTCGACGGCACTGGCTGTGCTCCAACAGGTCTCGCGGCCCGATGTCCGGCTCCTCGTCGACACCATGCACCTGGTGCGCTCGGGTTCGGGCGCCGACGAGATCTCGGCGATCGCTCCCGACCAGATCGGTTACGCCCAACTCTGTGACACCACGCTCACGCCGCGGACCGACAACTATGCAGAAGAGGCCATGTTCGAACGCATGGTGCCGGGGGAGGGCGAGCTGCCGCTGCTGGAAATCCTTGCGGCGCTTCCCGACGACGTCGTCATCGGCCTGGAAGTCCCGCAACGCGCGCCGGCGCTCGCCGGCATCGGTCCGGCAGAGCGGCTCAGACCCTGCGTCGAAGCGGCGCAGGGTCTGTTGCGGCGGCGTCAGCTCAGCCGGCGAGGGTCTGCTTGAAACGGCGGACCATGAGAGCCACCACCGCGCCGAGGACCAGAACGACGACCGAACCGACCACGTTGACCAAGCCATTGGCGACGTCGAACGGGAACGTGAAGATGATGCCGAGCAGGATGGCGACCTGAATCAACAGGCCGATGCCGACCACGGCACTCAGCCGGATGTGCAACGCGTGCAGCGCGGTGGTCGGGGTGTGCGCCGTGGCAGCCGGCATGAATCGGGCCGCGACGAACTGCGTCATGGGCTTGCCGAGCAGGCAGCTGGCGAGGAACACCGCCGCCGCCACACCGCCGACGAGCGTCTGCCCAGCCAGCACGAGCCGGGGATCGGTCGTCACCAGGGCGACGGCCAGGGTGAGCCCGAACATCAGCATGAGGTACCCGGAGTAGGGATCGAGCCGACGAACCCGCACGAGCCCGTACGCGACCGGGACACCGGCGACGACCGTCGCGGCCAGGAGCGCGAAGTACTCGGAATGCCCGGTGGCGCGGAGGCCGTAGAAGGCGACCAGCGGCGTGCCGATCTCGAGGACGGTCCGGACGATCGCGCGGCGTTTGGCGGCGGATCGGGCGGCATCCGGGCGGTCGACCGGCTCCGGTTCGATGGTGTCGATCGACATGGCGGTCATGGAGATGTCCTTCCCGGACGAGTCGGTGGCGTCGCCGTGCAGCGATGCCTACAGCGTCTCGCTCGGGCAGTCCCGGGTCTGTCGGGCGACCGGTTGATGAGGGGGAGGAAACCGATGTCCACCGATCGGCGGAGCCACTGAAGGCGCGTACCTCCGAGCCACGCCAAAAGTCCACGTCAACCGGATTGTCCGCGCTAATGTCGTCTCGACGTCACTGCCGTAAGGAGACAGCCATGGGTAGCTATCGGACGGTCCTGGTCGGAACTGACGGCTCAGACTCATCGATGAAGGCAGTCGAGCACGCCGCTACGTTCGCCGCTCAGCAGGGCGCGAAGCTGGTGATCGCGACGGCCCATTTCCACGAAGTCGAAAAGGGCAGCTGGGCACGAGCGGCCGCACCGGAAAAGGCCAGTGATCGTCGCGCCGAGGACGTACTCGGTCGTGACGCCGGCTACCGGGTGCACGGCGACGCGCACGTGTACGAG
The DNA here is from genome assembly GCF_045310825.1 of Mycobacterium sp. SMC-21. Taxonomy (NCBI): domain Bacteria; kingdom Bacillati; phylum Actinomycetota; class Actinomycetes; order Mycobacteriales; family Mycobacteriaceae; genus Mycobacterium; species Mycobacterium sp. SMC-21. The sequence goes on from NZ_JBJIAO010000005.1 coordinate 66,971, forward strand.
ATTCTGCGCGACGCAGGCGAACTCGCGCGTGGCGCGGGCGCCCAGGACGTGGAAGAGCGGTCGGTCATCGGCGCACCCGTCGAAGCGCTGACCACGCTGGCGCGCGACGTCGCCGCCGACCTGATCGTCGTCGGCGATGTCGGCCTGAACACGACCGCAGGACGCCTGTTGGGCTCGGTTCCCGCCGACGTTGCGCGCAAGGCCAAGATCGACATCTTGATCGTGCACACCGTCGACTGACCTTGTGCCGATGTCGACCCACGACTTTGCCACCTACGAGGAATTCGGCCGAGAGTTCTTCGAGGTCGCTGTCACCGCCGATCGCGTTGCCGATGGCTTCGGCACGATGGCCGGCGACACCTTTGAGCTCGGGCCCTTTCCGGCCGGCCCCGCCGGGATCGCGCGGGTGACGGCGCGGGTCAGCATCGAGCAGCCACAGGTGACACGCAGAGACGGCGACATGATCGCTTTCGACGTTCGAATTCCCCTCGACATCGATCTGCTCATCGACCTGCGCGTGGACCGGTCCCGGTTCGAGGTGACCGGCGAGATCGCGTTGATCGCCACGGCTCGCGCTGCCGAGCCGCTGCTGCTGATCATCGATATCCCGAAGCCGGAGCGCAAAGACATCACCGTGAACGTGACGTCGCAGACACTGCGCGGTGAGCTGCTGCGGATCGTGGCCGACGTCGACTCGGAGATCAAGCGCGTCATCGCCAAGCAGGTCGGCCGCCGGATCGAGGCGCCCGAAGCGCAGCAGGCGAAGGTCGTCGACATCGGTAAGCGCATCGCCAGCGCGTGGACCGGCGTCTGACGGCGCCGACGGGGTAGCGTGCCCGCATGACGGTGTATGCCATTGCGCAGCTTCGGTTTACAGATCGACCCGCGTACGACAGGTATCAGAGTCGGTTCATGGGCGTCTTCGCGCAATACGCGGGGACCATCCTCGCGGCAGACGAGGCACCCGCGGTCATCGAAGGCGACTGGGATCGCGAGAAGGTGGTCCTGATGTCGTTCCCCGACGAGTCGTCGTTCCGTGCATGGGCGAATTCACCTGAGTACCATGAAATCTCGGTCGATCGCCGGGCCGGATCCGACGCCGTCGTCCTGCTCGTCAAGGGAATCGGTGCGCCGTAGTGGCGGCGTACCGAACAACCCCGCGGCCGGACGATTCGGCGACCGATCAGACCGGCGCGATGTAGTTGCTGCTGTAGAACTCCTCCGGGACTTGCGAATGCGCAGACGGTAGGTCCACGGCCAGCCACATGCCGGTGGCGCCGGCCGGGATGGGCGCCTGCAGCGTGATGCTGCCGCTACCGAAGGCGTCGGTGACGAGTGTGCCGGTGGTGATGCCGCGGTCACCGGGCAGACAACCCAGCACGGCGTGCGGTGCCGGGATCACCCGCACCACGTACCGCGCGTCGTCGGCGCCGTTCGTCAAGTCGATATGAGCGACCGCGATGCGCCCGTCCGAGGTGATCTCGGCGAAGGGTTTTGCGCTTGCGCGACCCAATTGTGTTGTCACCAGCTGGAAGTCGCAGGTGTGCAGGTTGGCGAGCAGGAACATTCGATGTGCCGGCGATGCGGACGCCGACGTGGCTACCATCGTCATGGCCGCGCTCAATGCTGCCGAGATGGCCACGGCTCGCGCGAATTCGCCCCTCACGGTCGCTACGGTTTTCACTGTGAACCTTCTTGCTCGTGCGTGAAATAGATTGGCGCACTACGTGTTCAACAGCCTATGAAGGTGAGGGGTCAGCTCGGATCGTGCCGTGGTCGGAGATCGGTCGAAGACTTCCTACTCCCGGGGTAGGTATCGGCCGCCACCCACGGCACGATGCCGGCGCGTGCGGCGTCACTAGCGCGCCGGGGCAACGCCGTTCAAGACGAAGTCGATGACGTCACCGGCGACGTCGCTTTGCGTCTTGTTTGAACTCAGGGCGTTGTGCAACAGCGCCGTCATCATGACCGCGCCGAAAATGCTGACCGCATCGGTGTGCGGATCCGCGACACGCTTCAAGGTGCCGTCCGCGGCGCCGGCGTCGAGCACGCGGGAAATGGGTTCGTAGAACGCATGCTGGACCGCCGAAGCGAGGTCGGGGAGTCGGATGGCGCGGCCCAGGTCACCGACCAGTGCCATGCTCGTCCCCGGCCGATTCATGGTGTGCGCGACCTGCGCGGTGATGACGGCAATGAGCCGTTCCCGCCCGCTTCCCGTGGAATCGGCGGCCGCGGCAACGTCACGAGCCAGGTCGCCCAGTGAATCCCGCAGCAGGAAGCCGAGGATGTCGTCCTTGCCGGTGAAGTAGTAGTACAGCGTGGCTTTCGGGACACCGGACGCGGCGGCGATCTCTTCGATCTTCGTGTTTTCCAGGCCCTTGGCGGCGATCAGGTCGGCCGCGGCATAGAGCTTGCTCGCCACTGCCGCGGGCACTGCGCGTCCGGTCTGTTCAACCACGAGTCGAAGTGTACGAGGGAGCGATCCGCGGGACCTCGCGAAGGTGGAACCGACATCCAAACTGATATGTTGTACTCAGAGTCTAAACTGTGAGTTCTAGACCTGTCGGAAGGGATCACCATGAGCAGCGTCACCGCAGACGTCGTTGTGGTCGGCTACGGAGCCGCGGGCCTGTGCGCTGCGCTCGAAGCGCGGGCTCAGGGAGCGGACGTCCTCGCCATCGATCGTTTCAACGGGGGCGGCGCCACGCAGGTGTCCGGCGGGATCATCTACGCAGGCGGTGGCACGTGGGTCCAGCAACAGGCCGGCATCGATGACACTGCCGATGCGATGTACGAATACCTCCACGCCGAAGTCGGCGACTCGGTGCGGCCGGAAACACTGCGGCGGTTCGTCGACGGTAGCCCCGCGATGATCGACTGGCTCACCGCACACGGCGTGCCGTTCGAGGCCTCGGTATGTCCCTACAAGACGTCCTACCCCAACAACAAGTACTACCTCTACTACTCGGGTAGCGAGAACTCCGGGCACTTTCGTGCGCTCACGCCGCCGGTGCAGCGCGGCCACCGGGCCAAGGGTGCAGGCGCGTCGGGCAAAAAGATCTATCAGCCGCTGGCGGCGTCAGCGCGTCGGGCGGGCGTGCGCACGATGTTCCACACGCGAGCCGAGTCACTTCTGACCGATGCCGCGGGCCGGGTCGTGGGGGTCCGGACCAGCACCCTGGCGCAGGCTCCGGCGTGGGTGCAGCGTCGCTACGCGACATACGCCGCGCTGTCCGTGAAACCCGGTATCTATTACCCGCCGCTGCGCGCGGCGATGGACCGGCGGCTGGCCGCCCTCGAACGTCGCTACGCCCGAACGGTCGACGTATATGCGCGTAAAGGGGTAATCCTCTGCGCCGGTGGATATATCGCCAATCGCGAGTTGATCCAGCAGTACGCTCCGGACTATCGCGATGGCCTGCAGCTCGGGACAAGCGCGGACGACGGCAGCGGCATGCGGTTGGCTGTCGACGTCGGTGCGGCCGTGGATCGGCTGGACAACGTATCAGCGTGGCGGTTCATCACGCCGCCCAGTGCGATGCTCGGCGGCCTTGTCGTCGACGAACACGGACAGCGCTTCATCGACGAAACCCGTTACGGCGCAGCCATCGGCAACGCGATGGTGCAAGGCCACAATGGGCGGGGCTGGATCCTGGCCGACCGGACGCTGCTCGAGCAGGCGCGCGAACAGCTTCCGCAGCAGGCGATCTGGTTCCAGCGCCTGCAGATGGAGGCGATGCTGCGGACCGATCGCGTGGAGGCGGCCACCATCGAAGCTGTCGCCGCCAAGGCGGGCGTCGACCCGGTTGGACTGTGCCGGACAGTCGCTGAGCACAACGAGGCCGCGGCAGCGGGGCGCCCGGACCCGATGGGCAAGCCGGCCGAATACGTGCACCCCATCGAACAGGGTCCGTACTCGCTGATCGCGATCTCGATCAAGCGCAGCCTGATCAATCCGTGCCCGATGTTCACCCTCGGCGGCCTCGTTGTCGACGAAGAGACCGGCGCCGTGAAAACCCAAGAGGGACAGCCGATCGAGGGCCTGTTCGCCGCAGGGCGTACGGCCGTGGGAATCTGTGCCAACTCCTATGTCAGCGGACTCTCGCTGGCCGACTGCGTCTACTCCGGACGGCGTGCAGGCCTGCACGCCGTCCAACTCCCGTCGGTCAGCGCTCGCTGAACGACAGTTCGTCCTCGTCGAACTTCTGCGCAGGGCGCGGCCACTCGGCGGGAACGGGCCGCTGGCGGACGATCTGCGGCCACCAGAACCACTTGCCGAGCAGCGCGGCGATCGACGGCGTCATGAACGATCGCACCACCAACGTGTCGAACAGCAGGCCCAGGCCGATGGTCGTACCGATCTGCCCGAGGATCACGAGTGGACTGAAGATGAACGCTGCCATGGTCGCCGAGAACACCAGACCGGCCGCGGTGACGACGCTGCCGGTGCCGCCCATCGACCGGATGATGCCGGTGTTCAGGCCCGCGTGCATCTCCTCCTTGAACCGGGACACCAACAACAGGTTGTAGTCGGCGCCCACCGCGAGCAGCAGGATGATGGCCAGCGGCACCACGACCCAGTACAGATGGATGCCGAAGATATACTGCCACACCAGAACTGACAAGCCGATCGACGCGCCCAACGACAGCACGACGGTACCGACGATGACGGCCGCGGCCACGATGCTGCGGGTCACGATCACCATGATCAGGAGGATGAGCGCGACTGCCGCCAGCGCGGAGATCAAGAGGTCGTATTTGGTGCCCTCTTGAATGTCCTTGTTGGTGGAGCCGATGCCGGCGACGTAGATCTTGGCGTCCGACATCGGCGTCGCCTTGAGCGCATCAAACACCGCTTCCTTCATGGCATTGATGTGCGGGATGGCCTCGGGGTTGGCCGGGTTGCCCTGGTGCGTCACGATCATTCGCGCCGCTTTGCCGTCCGGGGAAAGGAACAGCTTGAGGCCACGCTTGAAGTCGGCGTTGTCGAAGGCCTCGGGCGGTAGGTAGAACGTGTCGTCGTTCTTGGCGTCGTCGAACGCCTTGCCCATGGCGGTGGCATTCCGCAGTGCCTCGTCGCTTTGGGCGTTGGTGCCACCGTTGGTCGCATAGTTCGACAGGGTCAGTTCACGGTTGCGTTCCTGAATGGCGATCTGCGGCGGGATCAGAGCCACCAGTTGTGGCTGCAGAGCATCCAACCGGTCGAGGCTGGCCGTGATGGTGCCGAACTTGTCGGAGAGATCAGCGATCCCGTCCAAGGAGTCGAACACCGACCGCAGGGCCGCGCACATCGGGATGTCGAAGCAGTGCGGTTCCCAGTAGAAGTAGTTGCGCAGGGGGCGGAACTGGTCGTCGAAATCGGCGAGCTTGTTCCGCAGGTCGTTGACCGTCTCGACGGTGTCGTGGAATGCCTCGACCTGGTCGTGGGTCGCCGCGGCGCTCTGCTTCTGCAGCGCGAGTTGTTGCTTGAGCACGCTGATCGTGTTGTCGATCTCGCCCGCCTGCTTGAGCAGATCGTTGGCCCGGTCCTTCTGATAGCCGAGGTTCATGATCTGGCTCGCGCTCGTTGCGCTGATCTGGAACGGGATGGAGCTGTGGGTGATCGGCGTGCCGAGCGGGCGCGTAATCGACTGCACCAGAGCGATTCCCGGCGTGTGCAGCACAGACTTGGCGGCCCGCTCGAGGATCAGCATGTCCGCCGGGTTCCGCATGTCGTGATCGGTTTCGATCATCAGCAGTTCGGGGTTGATGCGCGCCTCGGTGAAGTGCCTTTCGGCGGCTTCCATGCCGACGACGCCGGGTGCGCTGGCAGGAATGTACGGGCGGTTGTCGTAACTCACTTCGAAGCCGGGTAGCGCGAACACGCCGATGAGCGCGATCGCGCCGGTCACCACGAGGATCGGTCCGGGCCAGCGCACGATGGCGGTGCCGATCTTGCGCCAGCCCCGTGCCCGTTGGGCGACCTTGGGCTCCAGGAGTCCGAACCGGGTGGCGATCAACAACACCGCCGGCCCCAACGTCAGCGCAGCGGCCAACGTCACGAGGACGCCGAGCGCGGCGGGAATGCCGAGCGTCTGGAAGTAGGGGAGCCGGGCGAAGCTCATGCAGGCAACGGCGCCGGCGATGGTCAATCCTGAGCCCACCATCACGTGCACCGTGCCATGCCACATGTCGTGGTAGGCCGAAATCCGGTCCATGCCCTTGCCGCGTGCCTCCTGGTAGCGGCCGACGACGAAGATCGCGTAGTCGGTGCCTGCCGCGATGGCGAGGAGGGTCAAGAGGTTCGTCGCATAGGTGGACAGCCCGATGACGCCGGCGTGCGCGAGGACCGCCACAACGCCGCGGGCAGCCGCCAGTTCGACGGCGACGGTCAGCAGGACGATCACCATCGAAACCAGTGAGCGGTAGACGAACAGCAGCATGATGCCGATGACCAGGAAGGTGACACCGGTGACCTCGTTGGTGCCCGCACTGCCGACTTCGAAGTTGTCGGTCACCAGCGGCGAAGCTCCGGTGATGTATGCCCGGATCCCGGGCGGAGGCGGATCTGCGGCGACGATCTTGCGGACGGCGTCGACGGAGATGTTCGACATCGCCTCGCCCTGATTACCGCGCAGATACAGCTGCGTCAGGGCCGCCTTGCCATCCTTGCTCTGGGAGCCGCCGGCGGTGAGCGGGTCACCCCAGAAGTCCTGCACATGCTCGACGTGCTCTTTGTCGGCTTGGAGCCGCTTCACCAAGCCGTCGTAGTAGTTGTGGGCTTCCGGACCGAGCGGCTTGTCGCCCTCGATCACGAGCATTGCCGCACTGTCGGAATCGAATTCGTGGAAGACCTCGCCGATGTGCCGCATCGCGAGAATGCCCGGCGCGTCCGCCGCGTTCTGCCCGACGGAACGCTCCCAGCCGACCACTTCGAGCTGCGGCGAGATGGTATTGGAAACGCCGGCGATCGCGATCCAGATCAACAGGATCGGCAGCGAGAGCTTCCGGATGAGCCGTGCGGCAAGCGAACTCTCCACGGCGGCGTCGACGCGATGCTCGCTCATGCCGTCTTGTCCAAGCAGGCGATGTAACCGTTCACGTGGTTCGAGGACCTTTCGTCCTTGACGATGCCGTTGACGGTGATGCGGCACCCGATGGTGCTGCCATCACCCTGTGCGCGAAGGTCGGCGTACATCGTCGGGTCATCGGTGGTCAGGGCCTGCGACCATGGCAGCGTGACGTTTTCCACCCGCTGAGGCTGCGCGTTGATGTCCAGAAAATTGATGGTGGCCACGGATCCGGGCGAGCCGAATACCTCGAACAGCACCTGTTTGGGGTTGTAGCCGGTGTTTTCCAGGGCTTCTGAGCCTGGTCGCGATATCTCGTTGTCTGAGCCGAAGATGCCGCGTAAGCGGTCGACACTGAATGCGACCAGAACGACGACCACGATCGCCACGAGCGCGATCCAATGCCGGCGCGCCAACTTGCTCACCGAAAACTTGCTCAAGCCACAGCCTTTCGACGCCCCCGAAGACGAACAGCCGCAGCAACCTCGTCAAATCGTCCCGTGAAACAGAACGGTACGGTACCGTACGTGCGATCGCAACCGGATTGACATATGAGCAAAAGCCTGCGCACATTGCCGCAACGAAGTGCAACGCCACGGTGTAACTCTGGTATTCCATCTTGGGTGAGTGCGGCAGAAAGGGGCATGGCGATGTCAGAGGACATGCCCGAGAGCCTTGGCTGCCCATGGAGTGAGCGGGAAGCCGAACTGCTGGCCATCACACTCGAACTGTTACGGGAGCACGGCTACGACCGGTTGAGTGTGGAAGCCGTGGCGACCAAGGCCAAAGCGAGCAAGGCGACGATGTACCGGCGCTGGCCGTCGAAGGCCGATCTGGTGCTGGCCGCGTTCATCGAGGGCACCCGGCAATCCGCCGTGCCACCCCGCACCGGCTCGCTGCGCGGCGACCTGCTGGAGATCGGGCGCGCCACCTGCGAACAGGCGCATGAACACACCCCGACCATGCGGGCGGTGCTGAACGAGTTGTCACACAGCCCCGGTCTGCAGGCGGTGATGCAGGAGAAGTTCGTCCTGCAGCGCAAATTGGTGCTGGACGGAGTTCTCGCCGATGCCGTCGAACGCGGCGAGATCGACGCCGCGGCGATCAATGAGGAGATATTCGATCTGCTGCCGGGATACCTGGTGTTCCGGGCGCTGGTCTCCGATCGACCGCCGACCGAGGACACCGTACGGATCCTGGTCGACGACGTGTTGCTGCCCAGCCTCACCGGCCGCCGGTCGATGAGCTGACGCGGTCGGCGATCCACACGCCGAGGGCGGCCAGCGCGAATCCGGCGCCCACCAGGGTGGTGCCGGTCCACCCGGCATGCGCGTAGGCGACGGTGGCGGCGATGGCTCCGAGACCGGTGCCGACCGAGTAGTAGACCATGTAACCGCCGATGAGGCTCGTGGTCGCTGTGGGATCGGACTCGACGATGATGTGCTGGTTGATGACGTGTAATGCCTCGCCCGCGAAATCCAGTGCGACCAAGCCGATTCCGAGTAGCAGTAACGAGGTCGGCGCCTGAGCGACGGCGAGCCACGAAGCCAGGAAGACGACGAGCATGCCACCGGTGGCGAGTTGCGCGTGACCTGCGTCGGCCCAGCGGCCTGCGCCCGAGGCGCCGAGCGCCCCGGCCGCGCCGACGATGCCGAACAGTCCGATCTGCGTCGCGGTCAGCTGCCACGGCTCCGCGGCCAGAGGGAGCGCCATTGATCCCCAGGCAGCGCCGAAGCCGGCGAACATCAAACCCCCGATGAGGCTTCGTACGCGAAATGCGTTGTCATGTCTGGTGAGAGTGATGACGGAAGTGATTGCATGGCGGTAGGGCACAGCGACTTTCTCGATGTCGTCGCGGGGGAGCGTCGCGGCCAATCATCCGCTGACCGCAACCATGACAAGTGCGGCCACGACGAAGACCGCGCGCCAGCCCCAGAGTCCGGCAATCGATCCGGAAACTGTACGGGCCAAAAGGATTCCGAGAACGACTCCAGTGGTGACGACGCCGACGGTGCGGCCGCGCCGGTCCGGCCGGCTGGTTGCCGCGGCGAACGCGGTGATCACCTGAACCACCGTCGACGCCGCGCCGAAAAGTGCGCAACAGGCCAGGAAGGTCCACGCCGACGGCGCGATGGCGGCCCCGAGCAGTCCCAGCGCGGTCACGGCCAGTTGCACGAGGATGATCCGGCGTCGGTCGAGGCGATCACCCAGCGGCACCACGAGGATCAGCCCGACCAGATATCCGCCCTGCGTCGCCGTTGTCACCCAGCCCAACTGGGCCGTTGACATGCGCAACTGAACGCCGAGATCGTCCAGGAGTGGTTGCGCGTAATAGACATTGGCCACTGCCGCGCCGCTGACGAAGGCAAGGAGTAGGGCCATCCGCGGGCTGATTGTCGGCATCTGCCGGGTATCGGGTTGGGTCGTGCACGACATTCGATGGGCCATCCCTCTGGAGCATCCGACAAAGTGGTACTAGATTGCAACCAGACCATAAGCAGTCTGGTTGCAAATTGCAACCAGAACTACACGAGGGGTGTCATGAACAGTCGGTTGGCTCGATCGACATGTCCGGTATCGCGCGCCGTCGACATCGTCGGGGACAAGTGGACGTTGATGATCCTTCGCGACGCGTTCGAGGGATTGTCGCGGTTCTCGCAGTTCCAACGCAGCCTCGGCATTGCCAAGAACATCTTGTCGGGCCGGCTGCAGCATCTCGTCGAAACCGGCGTGATGGAGTCGCGTCCCGGCGCCGGCGGTTCGTCCTATCGCGAGTATGTACTAACCCCCAAGGGGGAGAAGCTGTTTCACCTCATGGTCGCACTGCGGGAATGGGGTGTCGACAATGCGTTCTCCGGCGATGAGCCGCGCACGTCGTATGTCGACTCTCGTACCGGCGTGCCGTTACCGAGATTGCAGTACCAATCGCCCGACGGCGACGAGATCAAGCCCGAGCACACCCGGCCCGTGCGTCCCGACGGCTGGGTCTCCCCATGAGACGAATCCTGTTGTTGAAGCATCGGACTCGGCCCGGGTCCCAATAGTTCTTCGCGCTGATCGGATGTCAGCGTCATGAGTGCCGTGGTGAGCTCGCGGACGGTCTTGTCGTGGGCGAGTTCGAGCCAGGCCAGTTCCGCGTCGATCATCCGCGCATAGCTGGTATCGGGATCGAAGTACGCGACTTCTACGCCGAAGAACTCGGCCAACATCTCCGCCGTGCGCGGGGATGGGTACTTCCGGGTGCCCGAACGGAGTTGCGACAGGTAGGGCGCCGACAACTGGTACCCGCGCCGGGCGAGGGCTCCGGTCACCTCGAAGCTGCGATACGGCCCCCGCCCGGGCGGCCAGACGGCGGCGAACAGTCGGTTGAGTCGTTCGGCGAAAGTGGCTGCGCCCACCGAATATTGGCGACTTGTCTTGTTGACCATCGGATTCCCCCTTGAATCAAGCTGCAGTGCACTGACTTACGTTCACTCAGTCGATGACCGCCCGGGGGTGCGGCGTCTGGGCCAGACGCCACAGGGTGAGGTTCGGGCGCGCGCCCGTCGCACGAACGTTAGCTCACTTTCCTGTGAATGCAACGACAGCTAATGTTTGCGAAGAGTTGACGCTTCGGTAGGTTCATGGAATTCTCGTGACATCAGTTGAGTGCCAGTAAAGCCGGGGGGCTTGGGGCCGGTCTTCTCAAGGGGGATGCAGTGATTCGTGTTCTGCCGCGGGTACCGCGGAGTGTCGTGTCGGCCGGGGTGCTGCTCACATAGCCGTAACTGCCGTTGTGAGGGTTCGTCGTCTGGTGGTTGCTGGTGCGCCGCCACCGAGCAACCGGGTCAAGAGTGTGCCGGTGGTGCAGGCCAACGGAGACGCCGTGCACGATATGGGGACTTGAATGAATTCTGTTGGACGGCAAGGCTGCTCACAGGACGATTGCGCAGGATGGGCTGAAGAGGCCGCCGACGTCCCGGCGGCGTTGATTGGCTCGCAGCTGTCGAGGCGGCCACGTCCCGCGTCGCGCAACGGTGCGTACATCCCAGGCATGATCTGTCAGCCACATCGTTCCGTTCGGGTGGCGTATTGGTGGGCCAACGCTCTCCAGGCGCAGGGTTGGCGCTTGCGCGCGCTGGGAGAGCAGCTCGCCGGTGGCGGGTTCATCGCTGAGATCGAGGTGACGGACGGGGAGTCGGTGTGGGTCGTCTTTCCTCGGAACATGCCCGACGACGGCACCGAAGCGTCAGCTCTGGCAAACTTTCTGCAGCGACTGACCTTTGACCAGCGGAACTACCTGCGCAGGCTTCTCGCCGACATGCGGGGAATTGATGTGGTGCGTTCGGCGTCGCATGACGGTCGGTGAGCCCCTTCGCGATTCTCGGTGTGATGGCGATCAAGGAATCGATGTGTTGTGGGGGATTTGTGGTGTTGACACCGAGAGTGAAAGACGAGCTCGCCAGTACCGTCGTGCACCTGCCTGATCCGCCCCGGCGTGTTCGGAGGCTCTGTTATGTGAGTGCCTCCTCGGTTTGAGGGTGCTGGAGGCGATGGTAGTAGAGCGCTTCGGCCCGGTCCGGTGTCAGGTCCTGGCAGTAGCCGTTGGGCCGCTGACGGTTGTAGAACGCGACCCATTCGGCCGTTGCCAGGGACAGCTCGGTAGCTCCCGGATACAGCGGCTGGTTGTCGATGAGCTCGGTCTTGTAACTGCTGTTCACTGATTCGGCCAGGGCATTATCGAAGCTGTCACCGACGGTCCCGATCGACGGCAAGATCCCTTCGGCAGCAAGGTGTTCAGTGAACGCGACCGCCGTATATTGTGAGCCCGCATCGCTATGATGGACGAGATCTGCCAAAGTTGTTGCACCAGAACGCTTCCGGGTATCAATAGCGTGATTTATCGCGTCGGTGACCAGCTTCTGAGTCATCTCGGTGGCCACCTTCCAGCCCACGATCTTGCGGGCGTAGACGTCAGTGACGAACGCCGTGTAGGCCCAGCCGGCACGGGTACGGCAATAGGTGAAATCGGCCACCCACAACCGGTCCGGCGCCGCGGCGACGAAACACCGCTGCACCCGATCCGGAGCCCGCATCGCAGCCGGGTCAGCAACGGTGGTTAGCACCCGGCGCCGCTTGCACGCCCCGCGCCACCCCATTTCCCGCATCACTCGCTCCACCACGCACCGAGAAACATCAATTCCGTTGGTGCGCAGTACAATCCATGTCTTGCGCGCGCCCAGTACCTTAAACAATGCCGATGACTTACGTAGCCGCCAGATCGCGTCGATGATCTGCGCGTCCGCCAGATCGGCCGTTGACGGGCCGTCACCGACTCGATGTGCGTAATACGTCGACGGGGCGATAGCAATGCCGTACTCGGTAAGCACGGCACACATCGACTCGACACCCCACTTGAGACCATCAGCGCCCACCCGGTGACCCAGGTGGGCGCTGATGAACTCCACGACTACTGATGTGGCCGGTCCAGTTCGGCCGCGAAGAAAGCCGACGCCGCCTTCAAGATCGCGTTGGCTCGCTTGAGTTCGGCGTTCTCTCGGCGCAGCTTGCGCACCGTCTCGGATTCCTCTGTGGTCTGTCCGGCCCGCGCACCGCCGTCGATCTCGGCCTGACGCACCCACTTGCGCACGGTCTCGGCGCTACCGACACCCAGCAGATCAGCGACCCGACCCATGGCCTCCCACTCCGAGACCGAATCACTGCGCAGATCGGCCACCATCTGCACAGCCCGCGCCTTCAATTCCTCCGGATACCGCCGTCTCGACGTCCCTGCAGCCATGGACCCATCCTTCCCAAAAGAAGAACTCTCCAGACACGCCGGGGTGGATCAGCCCAGTGCGCGCAAGGCCGAAGTGACTGCGCTGCTGCAGTTCGCGGGCGGACTTCGGGTGGCCAACGGGCGCGTCGTGATCGACGCTGACGTGGACCGCGAATCCGTCGCCAGCCGAGTTTGCCGGGACCTCAAAGATTTGTGCGGGTCCGCGCCCGAGGTACGCGTATTGCCGAGCGTCGGTTCGCGTCGTCGCTACTTGGTGCACGTCGCTCACCAGGCGGAGGACGTCGCCCGATGGACCGGACTCATCGACCGCTGGGGGCGGCCGGTCCGGGGGATGCCCGCGCAGATCGTGGGCGGCAGCAGGGCCGATGCCGAAGCCGTTTGGCGTGGCGCGTTTCTCGCCCGGGGATCGCTGGCTCTGGCCGGTCGCGCACGGGGCCTGGATGTGGAATGCCCTGGTATGGAAGCCGCCTTGGCGCTGACGGGGGCCGCGCGACGCCTCGGCGTCCACGTGAAAGCGCGACAGCTGCGTGGGGCCGACCGGGTCACGGTTCGTGACCCCGACACCATCTCCTCGCTGCTGAATCTCATTGGCGCCAAACAGACTCATGAGGTCTGGCAGTCGTACCGCGATCGTGGCGGCACCGCCACGGCCGGCGCGGCACTGGTGGACTCCAATCAACGCCGCGCGCAGCAGTCGGCGATGACGACTGCCATCCGGGCGCAACGAGCGCTGGAAATCCTCGGCGACAAGGCGCCCGACCATTTCATCGAGATCGCACGCTTGCGCGTCCAGCACCCTGACCTGTCGTTGGAGGATCTGGGTCGGCTCGCCGAGCCGCCGTTGACGAAGCACGCCGCCGCGGGTCGTCTCCGGCGGGTGCTGGGAATGGCCGACCGCGAAGCCCAGCGAGCCGGAATCGCCGACACCAGTGCGGACGTCACCCCAGTGGGTCACCCTCCACAACATCCGTGATGGTGACGTCGATCGGGCCGGCCGGACTGCTGCCGTCCTGGTCGAGGTCGTCGAGGATGGTTCGGATCGTGTCGAGCACCAGCCGGCGGATGTCGTCGCCGAGGTCGCGCAGTTGGGTTCCGTAGCTTCCGGTGACGTCGATGTCGATGGCACGCAGTACGGCGCCGTCCAGGGTGAAAGCGATGCGGGTCGGCTGGCAGACGAAGCTGCGACGCAACTCCCGGGCCAGCAGGCTGCGCAGAGCGTGGTCGGTGATGTACACGACGCCGGCGCCGGCATCCCGCGACGCGCGGATGGGCCAACCCACCCGGCTCGCTGCATGCACCGCCGCGCGCACCCTGTCGCTGATGGCGTCCCAGCCGGGTTCGGGCACAGTTCTCAGGTATGAAGCTGCGCTGTGCAGGAAGGGATCAGGCTCTGTCACTGCCACCTCCTCAACAGAACTCGCAAAGTCTTCACAGCCCGGTGGTGGTGACCGCGCACCGCGTCGGGGCTGATGTGGAGCACCTCGCCGATCTCGGGGAACGTCATCTGCTCGACCTCCCGCATCATCCACACCGCGCGCTGGCGCACCGGCAGTTCGCCCAGCGCCAGCTCGAGGGCGTCCAGGAAGGCGGCATTGGATGCCGCGGTGAAGGGATCCGCGGAAGTGTCAGGTCCCGCCAGTGGTTCCAGTACCCAATCTTCAACTGGCCGTGCGCGTTTGAGCCGGTGCGTGTCGGCGATCTTCCGGTAGCAGATCGCGAACAGCCACGTTCGCAGTGATGAGCTTCCGCGGAAGGAGCCGATCTGCTGCCACGCGGCAACGAAGGTGTCCTGCACGACGTCCGGCACGTCGGCCTCGTAGGCGAGCATTCGCCGCGCGTACCGGTAGAGCACCGGGCCGTAGCGGTTGACGATGATGTCGAACGCTTCGCGATCACCGACCACCGCCGAGGCCCGTAAGGCCTCGTCGTCAGCGTCGCGTAGGTCGCCACCGGTTGGCGCTGTCACCACACTCCGCTCTCAGTACGCTCCACCGCTCCTGAAATATAGGCCTTCGTACCAGAATTGAATGCCCTCCGGGCTGTCTGAGACAAGTTCGGCTGAGTAGATTTGCGATGTGTCCTGAATCACTCAAATGGGACGTTCGGTTCGAGTTCTGAGTAACGACTACCCATGTAACGACGTCGAAAGGGGAGCGGTGATGACCAGCGCACAGGCCGACACGGAGCCGTCCGGCAAAGAAGTCAGCCCTTACCAGGGTTCACCGTTGGTGAGCTCGCAGGGCAAGACGACCATCGCGGGCGTGGTGGTCTCCAAGATCGCCGGGATCGCGGCCCGCGAGGTCAGCGGCGTGTATGACCTGGGCGGCGGGGCGTCGCGGATGGTCGGTGCGCTCCGCGAGCGGATCCCCGGCGCCAGCGTCAACCAGAGCCAGGGCGTATCGGTCGAGATCGGTGAGAAGCAGGCAGCTGTCGACATCGACATCGTTGCCGAGTACGGCGTGGCAATCGCCGACCTGGCAGCGGGCATCCGGCGAAACGTCATCGCCGCGGTCGAACGCATGACGGGCCTCGAGGTCACGGAAGTCAACATCACCGTCCACGACGTGCATCTGGACGGTGACAGCGGTGACGACGCCGACGCCGCTCCCGCCCGTGTCCAGTGATGCCCCGGCGGGGGATGGAGTTCTCGAGGACGCCGAACGCATTGCCGCTGCGGTGACTGCCGTCGAGGGCGTGGCCGGTTTGCATGCCGGCATGTTCGGCGAGGTGGCGACCTACCTGCCGGGGCGCCGGGTATCGGGCGTCCGGATCGCGGCGGACCGGGTCGACGTACACGTGAGTCTGGTGCTCGGTGTGCCGGTGCGGCCCACCGCGACCGCAATTCAGCGCGCCGTCGCCGAGCTGATCCAACTACCGGTCGACGTCACGATCGAAGATCTCGTGCCGGTGACACCAACGTCTGGTCGAGGGTTGCTGTAGACCGCCGTGGTGTGGCGGCGCGACGAGGGGCGCGCCGCCCCACCACGGGCTACGAACTCTCAAGTGCCACTACAACTTCGTAACGCGGAAGGTTCACATCATGACCTCATCGACGCTGGGTCTGGTTGCCGGTCTGCTACTCGGCATCGCTGCGGCCGCCGGCGGCCTCGGCGGGTTTCTCATCGCGTTGCTTCTCGGCGCGGCGGGCTACCTGATCGGCGCACACCGCGACGGCGAACTCGATCTGTCCGCCCTGTTGCAGAGGCGCAACCGTGACTGAGCCAGAGGTTGCCGAAACCGTTGCGCCGCAGGCTGACTCCGAGGACGACGGTGCCACGCGCGGCACCCTGACCGTCCGCGAGAAGGTCGCGCAGCGGCTGGCCGTCCGCGCCGCGCTCGACACTCCCGACGTGCTGCCGTTCCCGGAAGGACGCGCCAAAATCCCGGGCCGGTCTCTGCCGCAAGCGCAGCTGACGGTCACCGGCGACCGCGTCACCGCCCATCTCAAGGTCACCGTGGCGTGGCCGGCACCGGCGGTGGACGTCGGGCGTGCGGTACAGCGCAATGTCGTGCAGACCTTGTCGAGCATGGGTGGGCTGCAGGTCGACCGTGTCGACGTCACCGTCGAGCAACTGAGCACCGTCACCAAGGACACGAAGAGGACCCGCTGATGACTGCCGACAACCTCGTACTTCCCGCACCCGGCCGGTCTCCGGCTGCCGCGGCCACCGCCCGCTACGTTGCGGTGGCGCTGGCACTGGTCGTCATGTTCGTCGGCGTCGTGTCCCTGCGAGAAGCAGGTGTCGTGTTGGGCTGGATCGGCGGGACGCCGTGGATCGGCACGGCCATCGCAGCCCTCAACGGCCTGCGGAGTCAGTGGTGGATGGTGCCCGCCGGCGTCGGCACACTGCTGCTCGGCCTCTGGCTGGTGTTCGTGGCGCTGCGGCCCCGACGCAAGACCGTCGTCGCCGTCGACGCGGCGGGATCGGTGTGGATGCAGCCGCGCGACGTGGCCCGGCTGGCATCCCATGCGGCATCGTGCGTACCGGGCGTGGAGGTGCTGAACTCGGCGGCCACTCGTCGCAAGGTCACCATGTATGTCGGAATCACCGGTATCGAGTCCGACACCGCAGCGAAGGGCGCGGTCGCCGCGGCCGTCGGCAGCGCGACCGAGATCCTAATCCCCACACCGAGAATCGTCGTGCGCATCGGCACGAGCGGGGCTGCATGAGCCTGCTGCCGACCGATCTCGTGGATCGCGCGGCGACACTGGTCGCCGGGATCGTCGTGGCATCCCTGGGTGCCGCGGCGGCGCTGTGGCCGACGCATGTCGTGCATGCGGCTCCAGAGCAGATCAGTACGGGGCCGGTCGTGCGGGCCACCGCATCGACGTGGTGGCCGTGGGAACTGGCCGGTGCGGGCGCGCTGCTGTTGATACTCGGGCTGATCTGGCTCATCGCGCATGTGCCGGTCCGCAAGACGCAGGTCCTACGCGTTCCCGGTACGACCGACCCGGGATTCATCACCGTGAACCTCGATGGCGTCGCCGGGGCGGCCGCCGCCGCGCTGGCGCAGGATTCGAATGTGCAGTCCGCCAAGGGCAAGACGATCGTCGACAGAGGCACCCCGACCGTGGAATTGACCGTCACCACGGCACACCCGGCGGGCCTTTCCGATGTCATCTCCGCGATCGACACCACCCTTGCCGACATCGCCCGGGTCACCGGGGGCACCGGCAAGACCGTGGCGGCACGCGCGGTCCTGCAGATCGCCAAAACCAAACGCTCCGGGTGATTCCGCCGGCCGGCGGCTGGTCCCTTCGCTGCCTATTTCAGCAAACTTGGACAGCGTCGACGTAGTTTTGCCACCGGAAGCTGTCACCGTCCCGGCCGGCATACAGTGGGCCGTGCGCGGGGAAGTGGGCCGTCACAATGCCGATGCCCTCGTTCGCGCTGCGTTCGAGGATGGCGCGGCGCGTGTCGATCGCCTGCTGCGGGTTGTGGTCGGCAAAAAACTCCAGGTCGGGATACAGCGCCTGCACGGGGTGGTGGAGTGCGTCGCCGACGATGAGTAAACCGCCTCCGGGACTGGCGATCTCGACTGCGAGATGTCCGGGCGTGTGTCCGGCGGCCTCGGCCGCTCGGATCTGTGTGGCCCCGTTCGAATGAATGACGTCACCCGGGCTGACGCCGCGGTGTGCGCCACTGTCCAGTATGGGCAACACGCTGTCCTGGTAGACCCAGCCCGCGTCGCTCCGCCATTGCCCGGCACGTGCCGACTTCCATTGTGCTTCAATATATTCGAGCTCGGCGCCGTGGAACCCGTAGGTGGCATTCGGGAAGGTCGGCACCCATACGCCGTCGACCAGTCGGGTGTTCCATCCGCAGTGATCCAGGTGTAGGTGGGTATTGATGACGATGTCGACATCGGCCGGTTCGAACCCTGCACGCGAAAGCCGGTTCAGATAGTCGGTGTCGAGCATATGAAGATCCGCGAAGTACGGACGGTTCTTGTGATTGCCGGAGCAGGTGTCGATGACGATCACGACGCCGTCGATCTCGATCACGTAGTTGTGTATCGCGAACAGCATCGTGCCGGCGTCATCGGTGATGGCCGACGGCGCGAACAGTTTCCGCGCAGCATCCAGCTGAGAGTCGTTGATGGCGGGATACCAGTGCCGAGGCGGGATCGGCCAGACATCCAACTCCGTGAGCTGCGTGACGGTCGCGTTCCCGGCGCAAAACGTGTGCACGGAGGTGGCCAACGCTGTTGACCCCCTATCTATTCCGGCGACGTCAAACGTGGGAAATCGATCGGGTGGCGACGTTTGGCACATCAGGCGACAGGGAATAGGTGAAGTTAGCTGATGCCGTCGGCGCGTCACTCAGTGTGAGGAATCGAGATGGTCCACGAACTGGTATTGGCCCTGCAGAGCCAGCCCGAAGCAGCCGGATTCATCCTGCGGGGCATCAAGGGAATCTTCGTCGCCATCGGCAGCGTCATCGCCGCGATCATCTGTGCGGTGATCGCCGGCACGAAGGGCCGAAGCGCCCTCGGTTGGGGGATTCTGGGGTTGTTCTTCTCGATCCTGACCCTGATCGTCGTGATCGTCATCCCGTCGAAGAAGTCTTGAGCCAACGGATATTAGGAGCAACCATGTCTGTTCGACGAATGCTTTTGCTCGCGGGGGCCATCTTGTTGTTGGCCGGCGCGATTGGTCTCTTGGTGCCCGTTTCTGCCTCGTCCAATGACGGCAAGGAGATCGGTTGCGGCAGTGCCCTCTTCCAGGATCTTGATCAAGCCCGCTCGGCGAATGCGTCGAGCATCGCGGGTGTGCCGATCCTCAATGAGATTGTGCCGCATACCGATTACGTCGCGCTGTGTGAATCTGCCCTGTCCGGCCGCCGGACCTGGGCCATCCCTATCGCGATCGTCGGGATTGTCGTCGCGGCGTCGGCTGCCGTGGTTCGGCGACGGTCCGACGCAAGCGCGACATCGGCCTGATCCCGGGGCGTCAGGTTGGGGGAGCGCACGATCAATCCGTGACGGCGTTTGGCCAGCGGGATACGGGGTATGCGCTGCCACAACACTGTCGGACCAGGGAGATGCGCCATGACCACCAACCCGAAACCGCTGTTCCGAGTTCACCTGACCTTGTGCGCCGGCGCGTTGGCGCTGGCGGTGGCCGGCCTTGCCGCGTGTGGCGACAAGGCCTCGAACGAAAAATCGACGACATCGGTCACCACGACGACGCCGTCCACCGAAACATCCACGACGACAATACTTCCCACATCGGGTGCACCGACCGTGAGTACGTCGGCGCCGGTCACAGAATCGCCCGCGCCACAGATGCCTGCGACCGAGACCGGTGGGCCGATGGTCCCGGAGCCGCCGGTCATGCCCGCACCGCCGATGGTCCCGCCGCCGGCCATTCCGTCACCACCGGCGATCCCCTCGCCGCCGCCCATTCCGTCGCCGCCGCGGATTCCAATGCCGTGACAGCAGATTCGGCTGAGTCTGATCAACCGGATCCGCGGGCGCCCACTGCCAGGAAGTTGGCTGCGGCAGCGAGGCAGATCGTCACAGCGAGGAGCGCCACGGTCAGAGTGGACGCGGTCGAGATGACGCCAACCAGCAGCGGGCCGGCGAAATCGCCCAGCAGACGGCTGATCTCGGCGACGCCCACCACCTGACCGAGCCGTTCGGGTGGATTTCTCCGGGCCAGATAGTTGAACCCGAGTGGCGCGATCACACCCGCGCCGGCACCGAGTAACACGCCCGCACACATCAGGACCACGATGGTCGGCGCCAGTGACGCCGAGGCGAAACCTAATGCCACCAACAGCAGCCCGATTCCGATCCCGGTGTGGTCGGCCAATTTTCCGGCATCGCGGAGACGGCGCACCGGAAGCTGTACGGAGGCAGCGACCGCAACCAGAGCGGACACGAGTGCCCCGGAGGCCAACACGCCCAGGCCCCGTTGGGCAGCCAGCACGGGCAGGAAACCGAGGCTGATGGACACTGCCGCCGTGCCGGCAGCGAGGGCCAGCGCAGGCCGCACACCTGATGTCTTGAACAGAGCCCGGACAAGATCCGTCGTCGACTCGCTCGCCGGGGCCGCGGTATCAATCGTCGGCACGGCCAATGCTGCCCACGCGGTCAGTGCCGCGGCAAGGACAGCGAGCAGCAGGAACAGCGCCGAATGCCCGCCAACGGCAACCAAAATGCCGCCGAGCAGGGGGCCCAGCGTGTAACCCGCCGCTTTCCAGGTGCGGTACCCGCCGAACGAGCGCCTCGTTCCGGCAACGGTCAACCGGGTCAGCACCGCGTCGGCACTCAGTCCGACGGCCGCGGCAGCTGCGCCCTGACCGAGCCGCGCCAGACCTATGCCGAACGCGTCCTCCGCGATGGTGAACGCCCCCGATGCCACTGCGGAGGCGACCAACCCGCCCAGCAGCACGCCCCGAACACCCAGAGTGGAGAACAGCGCCCGGATCAGCGGTTTGAGCAGTAGTTCGGCCGCAGGATAGAGCGCCAGCAGCAGTCCCAACGTAAGCAGCATCCCATGGCTGATCCGCAGACAGCTCGCCAGATTTGCCGCAATGCTGCTGGCGCTCGACGCAATTGCGAATCCGGCGCCATAGACGGGCAGCAGGCCCGCGCGAGGTACACCAGCCGAATCTCCGGGCAATGTACTCATCGCAGCGTCCGCGGTGGCTTGATCGCGTGCGCTGCGCAGCAGTTAGATCTGGTGCACTGCTCGATACACCCGTGCGGCGTAGTCGGCCAAGTGGGCCGCGCACCGTTCGAGCCGCAGATGGGACTCTGCGGCGACTGGCGCGCCAAAGACGTCGCGCGCCTTGATGTCTCGGTGCGACCGACGCAACCGCTCCAGTCGTTCTTCCTGCTCGACGAGTGCTGCGATCGTGAGTTCACCGTTGGCGATCGCCGTGTCGATCTGAGCGTCGAACTCCACGCAACCAGAAAGGAAGCCGGCCCATTCGTGGGCTCGTTCAGCGGTGAACATTTCCTGCAGTCGCGCCGACTCCGACCTGTCACGACCGGCCGCGCTGAGCGTCAACACTTCGCCGCCGCCGCGATGCGCCAACTGGACCACTCGCGCGACACCGTCGGCGAACACCGGAACATCCGGCATCGCCCACACACCCTGCCCGATCTGCAATGCACCACCGCGCCGCAGCTCGCGCCACGTCGCCACCCGGTGCCGAGAAGGCACTGCAGGTATCCGCACCACCAGAATCAGCCACCGCACGAAGCGTCACGCTCGCAATCACAAACAAGAATGTAACGGATGTTTCTTTTGGTGGTGCACAACAGTCGATTTCGGTCGTTCACCTGCGTAAAGAGTGCCGCGCGCCGGATCATGGCGAGCTCATATTCATGTCCGGCCGCACCTCGGTGTCAGTAGGCGCCGTCACCGGCGAGGACGGTGCGGACAGTCTTGCCGATGATGAGGATGTCCTGGAGCAGCGACCAGTTTTCGACGTAGGTGAGGTCGAGGCGGATCGCGTCGTCAGGTTTGAGGTCGGAGCGTCCGCTGATCTGCCAGAGGCCGGTGAGGCCGGGTTTGACGGCAAGGCGGCGGCTGACGAGGTCGTCGTAGGTGTCGACTTCGCGGCGGACTTGGGGTCGTGGTCCGACGACGCTCATGTGTCCGGTGAGGACGTTGAGGAACTGGGGGAGTTCGTCGATGGAGTATTTGCGGATGACCTTGCCCACCGGGGTCACGCGGGGGTCGTCTTTCATCTTGAAGAACAGGGCGTTGCCGCCGTTGGCGGCGATCATGTCGGCTTGGCGCGTGTCGGCGTCCTGGTACATGCTGCGGAACTTGGTCATGCGGAACGGTTTTCCGTCCAGGCCTATGCGTTCGGATTGGTAGAAGATCGGCCCGGCACTGGTGAGTTTGACCGCCAGTGCCGTCACGATCATCACGGGCGCTACGGCTGCCAGCGCTGTCGCGGCAAACAGGACATCGAAGGTCCGCTTGATCAGTGAATTGGCCTGGCTATATTGAGGTTTGGCGATTTCGAAGACGGCCATGCCGGCAACCGGGCGGCTGGTGAGGCGTTGGTCGGCGATGTCGATGAGGCCGGGCGCGACCATCAGATCGACTCCGTGTTCTTCCAGTTCCCACATGAGCCGTCGGATGTCGGTGGGGCTCAGGTGATGGGTCGCAGCCAGTGCGACGGTATCCACCCCTGTGCGCTGAACGGCGGCGAGGATGGCCTCGTCGGTGCCGACGATCGGGATGTCGCGGCCGGCGATCGTGATGACTTCCTTGGCGTGCGTCGGTCCCATCGGGGTGCAGAACCCGGCGACGTGGTACCCCGCCCACGGGTCTTTCGCGAACTCGGTGGCGATGTCCGTCGCAGCACTGGTGGCACCGACAACCAGGAGACGGCTCTGGTCGTCTCCTGACAGACGCTTCCGGGCGACGACGCGGCGCCAGATCCAGCGGGTGGTGATCAGACCGACCAGGCCCGTGGGCAGGGCGATGGCGAGGTAGCCGCGCGAGATGTCGAAGTGGAACAGCGTCGAGGCGATGGCGATGAGGCCGAACAGCTGCAACGTGGCCGCGGCGAGGGTGACGTATTCATCGAAGCCTCGGCCGACGACCTTGGCCGACCGGCTGCCCAGTGACAAGAAGCCCATCCACGCCACCGCGATGACGGCCGACACGGCCAGATACCGCACATGCGGACCGCCATCGAGGGACACGTAGACGGGGTGGCCGCTGGTGGTGGCGAACCGGAAAATTTGCCCGAACATGACGGAAGAGCAAATAACTATGGCGTCGCTGAAAATGAGTAATCGCGCAAGTTTCTGGTGACGCTGCTCACGGATCGAGCGTCCTCGGTGGTTGGTTGCGGTAGCTGGCGGTAGCTGAAGCGGGGCCCCTGCTGCGGCGCCGGAACGCACGCGAGCAGGGCCGATATCGTTCGTGAGCTGGGATATATCTACGGCGGGTGTCGACATGGCTACCGGGGCGCTCTCTGCTGGGCGGGACTCACTCGGTGGATTCGACCCCGCGGTGCTTGCAGGATTCACCTGCCAGTTCGGGATCGACACGCGGACCGACGGTGGTCTCGCGCGATGCAGTACTTGTTAACGAATGCGATTTTCAGCAAATTTATACCGAAGGCTTGGAGCGGGCAAGTAGGACACCTAACCAACACCTGTTACGGCCATCACACTTCAATGTGTGAGGCGGTGAGGTCGCGGCACTTGCCGGCGGGCCGCGATGGCCGCATGACGTGACCGGGCGGCTGTGGATGAGCTATGAAAATTTGCCGCATGGGAGATCTAGCTGGTTTGACTAGCGGAAATGAATCACCATGGACATTGCCAAATCGGGCTGCTAGCGTTCGCTTTGCTGTCGCGATTTGGGGAGATCGCATTCATCAGGTGCACCTGAAACGGGGTTCGATGTGCTGACACGGCTGCGCGAGCTATTGGCTGTTGCTCGGCTGGCGCGTGTGTGGTGGTCCGAGCCGGTCGACTACGACGCGCAAATCGGGTATTTCGCCCAGCGCGGCCTGCTTGGGGGCATACAACTGCTCGTCGGAGGCTGCGCGGCTCTCCTCGCCGCAATCTCGATCGTCATTCAGTTTTCGCCAGCTGGGCCGTCCACCGACTTGTCTCGGGGCGTCTCGTCGGTGTTTGCGGTTTCCGCGCTGGTCTGGGCACTGTTGTGGTGGTTCGGGCCGTGGCCGTCGCGCGCGACGTCGATCGCCTTCATCGTCTACGCCGACATCGGCATCAGCGTCGTCGCGCTGCTCGACTCCAACCGGCTGGCTGGATTCTTCGGCTTGAACGCGCTCCTACTCATCTCCGTCTATACGAAGTTTTTCGAAGGCCCCAAGGTCCTGGCGCTCCACATGGCGTGGGTGCTCATGGTGACCACGGTCTTCGCAGCCGATATCGCGTGGGGGCCGGATGGAGACCCCTATCTGGCGCTCGCGAAGACGTTGGCGGCCATCGCATCTTTCGTAGTGCTGCCTGCTGTCGTGCAATTCGGCATCTGGGTGCTCCGCAACGACGCGCACGACTCGGTGACCGACCAGCTGACCGGGCTGCTCAACCGTCGGGGTTTGAATCTGAGAATCGAGAGCTTCCTCGCCGACCGGGCGCACCGATCCATTGCCGGCGCCTGCGTAACGGTGCTGGTCATCGATCTGGACAGGTTCAAGAACATCAACGACACGTACGGGCACGCTGTCGGTGACGCCGTCCTGATGCGCAGCGCGGAACGGATCCGGGGTGTCGTGCGCAGCAGCGCACTCGTCGCCAGAGTGGGCGGAGAAGAATTTGTCGTCGTCGATGTCACCACGCCACAGCAAGTACTCGGTATCAGTGAGCGAATACGGGCGGCCATTGCCGCAACGGCCGACATGGCGCCGGTTACCGCCAGCATCGGTGTCGCCTCCATCGCCCTCCCGGACTTTTCCGGGGGAGACGAGGACCCTCAATCGGTACTGGACGCCACGATCGAGTGTGCCGATCACGCGATGTTCTCGGCAAAGCGAAGCGGCGGCAATGCCGCCGTGCGCCTGACGTTCGCCGTCGGCAACGACATCGTCTGCCGTTGCGACGGCACTTCTACGTCATGCGATGACCCCTCCCCGTCGAGGCGTCACTGACCGGTTCTGCGGCTGTGCATTGCGTTGCCGGCCACCGCCGCGGCCATTGCAGCGCATGGGAAAACCGCGGCTGAATTGTCGCTTCCGAAACTTTGCTGCAACTGAGGTACTATATGCCGATGCGCGGCAATCCGAGCCCCGACTCGCAGGCGCGAGTTCGCCGGTATGCGAAGAAATGGCGTGATAGAAGCTGTTTTCTACCCGCGGGAACCTAGGCTGGTTGTGACCGGGCAGGGTTGGGCGGGTCGTTCACGCTAACCCCACTGTTGTCGCTACGATTGCACGAACACACCGGACTGGAGGCACCTGTGGTGCGGCAGGTTCTGATTGCGAGCGCGGACAGCGGCGTCGCCGGCGCAGTCGTCGTCGATGCCGTGATGGTCGCTCTCGCGCTGTTTGCCGTGGCGTGTGCGATCTCCGCCGCAGTGGGATCGCACGGTCGACACCGTGCGGCGTGGATCAGTCTGATGGTCGGCTTGTGTGGCTGGTCGGTCGTCGAGACGATATGGATGCTGTCCGAACTCCGTCTCGGAGGCACCCCGGTGGTGGTTCCGGCCGCAGTCGACCTGGTCGGGCTGCTGTATCCGGTCGCGGCGTGCGTCGGTCTGGTCCTGCTGGCATCCGGTACCTCACCGTGGACCAGGGCCCGGTTGGTTCTCGATGGTGCGATCATCGGCCTTGCCGTGTTCGCCTTGGCCTGGGTGGTGGCGCTCAGAGACGGCTTTGCCATGAGTGCCGAGCACCGCTGGCAATCGTGGTTCGCCATGGTTTTCCCGATCGCCGATCTGGTGTTGGTTGCCGTCGCCATTGCTGTGTTGAGCGCTGTCGATCGCCGACACCGCCTGGTGCTTCTGCTGCTGACGATAGGCAACGTCCTGGGTGCGGTTTCGAACATCGCCATGCTGTTCGTCGACATGTGGGGGAGCGGCACGGCGCACCGAATGATGGATCTCGGCTGGAGTGCGGCGCTGATCTGCCTAGCATTCGCTGCGTTGGCCAGCCGACACCAGGGAAAAACGGTGTCCGCCACCGACGTTGACACAGCGGCCGCGCCGCGATGGTCCGCGGCCATTCCTGTGGTGCCATTGGTCATCGCCACCGCGGTCTGCTGCATCGAATTACTGCATGTGGCGGCCGCCTGCTGCGTCCCGATGGCGATCACGGCCCTCGTGCTCGTAGTGACGACCGTGGTGCGTCAGATTGTGACGTTCAACGAGAACCAACGCCTACGGGCCGCCGCGCGAGAACTCTTGGAGCAGGACCGGGTGACCGGCCTCGACAACGCGATCTCGTTGCGCGACCGACTGTCTTCCTTGCTGTCCCGGACCGGCCATGCCGCCGAAGGCGTTTCGGTTGCGCGTCTCGATATGGACGAGTTGGCGTTGGTGACCGCGGCCTATGGCCGTGGTGCGGGAGACGACCTGCTGAACCTGGCCGCCGGCCGTATCCGATCGAGCGTCGGCCTCGACGATGTCATCGCACGGCTGGACAGCGGGCAGTTCGCGGTACTCATGGACGGCGGTGTCGAGCGCGGCCGGGCCGTGGCAGACCGCCTGGTCCAGGCATTCGCCGACCCGTTCATCATCGACGGGCACGACCTGCTGATCCGACCGAGCGTCGGCCTGGCGGTGGCCACCGAGGGCGAAGCCGACCTGACTGCCGACGATCTGCTCGCGCGAGCGGCGGCGGCCGTTCAAATCGCCAAGAACTCGCACCTGCGAAGTGCGTACATCCACGGCAGGGACAGCGACATTGACGACGACGCTGCGACGACAACGCGCACCGCGGCCTTGGGAGCACGGCCGACCGAGACGGTCCGGCTGCTGGGCCAGCTACGCCAGGCGATCGACAGTGAGGCACTCTGCCTGTATTACCAACCGAAGTTCGACCTGATCTCGGGCGCCATGATGGGCGTGGAAGCCCTATTGCGTTGGCCCCATGCCGAACTCGGCCTGCTGGCCCCCGACCGCTTCTTGCCGTTGGTGCGTTCGCATGGCCTGACCACCTTGGTGAACGATCTGGTGATCGAGCGGGCGCTTGACGACGTTGCCCGCTGGCGCGGTGAGGGACTGGCTGTTCCCGTGGCAGTCAACGTATTCGCCAATTGCCTCACTGACATCGCCTTGCCCCGGCGGATCGCCAAGGCGCTGGAAGAACGCCGGATCTCTGCGGCCGACCTGACGCTGGAGATCACCGAGGACTTCATGCTGAGCAAGCTGGGACGCGTTCAGTACGTCTTGAACGGGTTGCGCCACACCGGAGTACGGGTCGCGATCGATGATTTCGGCAGCGGCTATTCAACGTTGAGTTACCTGCGCGACCTTCCGGTGGACGAAGTCAAGCTCGACCGGCAGTTCGTCGCATCTGTCCTCAAGGACGATCGTGCCGCCGAAATCGTCCGCTCCATCATTTCGCTGGCCCATCATCTGGGTGCCCGCGTCGTCGCTGAGGGCGTGGAAGACGGCGAAACTGCCGCTCGGCTCAAGCAATTCAAGTGCGACGTTGTGCAGGGCTATCTCTACAGCACGCCCATCGCCGCTGATCGCGTGCCCGCCTGGCTTCGTGAACGGCGAGACTTTCCGCCGAGCATTCCGCGGCCCGTCGCAGCGAGCATCTAGCGGGCCGAGTTCTGTGACCCGCGTTCTCGGAAATTGTGCGGATCTATGGGCGCACCGAGAGCGAGTAAGCGCTGAGAGTCTGCACCAATCATCGGGCCATGAGCGGCGCGAGCCACGCGAGTTCGTCTTGCATCAGTGGGTTCCAGAACGCGGGGCCGTGACCGCCGGGTGAGAGACCGCCTGCGGCGCCGTTCGGCAATTGAGCGATGAAAGCTCTGGTTGCGGCAGCGAACCCGTCGCTCTCACCGCAGTCGATCCGGATCGGAATCGAGGCCAACGAGCGCTGTCCCCATACCGAGTTCGCGGCATAGTCTTCCGGGCCGTCGAAGGCTCCCTCCGGCACCGTTTCAGGCGAGGTCCACAGTGCTGGGCTGACAGCGCAGATCGCCGCCGTCCGGGCGCGACCCAACCGGGCGCCCAAGAGAAGTGCGCCGTACCCGCCCATTGACCAGCCCAGGAACCCCACCCGCGACGTATCCAGGCCCTGCCCGGCCAGCATCGGTATCAGCTCATTGAGCACCATGGCTCCCGGGTCGTCTCCGTTGGCCCGCTTGTGCCAAAAGTTGTCGCCGCCGTCGACGCCGACGACTGCAAACGGCGGCAATCCTGCCTTCACAATCTCATCCAGGCGGTCCGGAAAGTCTGCCGACATGGTCTCGTCGAGATTGCTGCCCCTGCCGTGCAACGCGATGACAGGGCGAAGCGGCCCACCACGGCCGGGTGGCCGTGCGATGGCCCACCTGGTTGACACGCCGCCCCGCGCCTCGGAGAGGAAAGTATTGGCTCCGCTCGTTGCGGGGGCCGGATGTGCGGTGGCACGGGGCCGGCGAACAGTCGTGCCCAGTACATACGCGCCGACGGCTCCGGCGCCGGCGATGGCGCCGCAACCGATGAAGGCGCGCCGGGTCAGCTGGGCCATGGCGCCATCATGCCATCAACCCGGCGCAGCAGGCGTGGCGATTTGCCCAGAGCTGCGTAGCGACGCAAATGGAGTTCGATGATGTCGAAATGACCATCTGACGCGGGAAGTTTTCGCGTCTGCGGTAACTTTGGACCGGTGGCGACCATTATGGCGGGGAGCCGCATGTTGATGTCGATGCGAAAGCGCTGGTGGGGCAACGTGACCGGGGTGTATCGCTCCACTCCCTTGGACAGGTCTTGGTCCGGCAGTCGGATAGTTGCAGTCGTCGGACCCTTGGAGGGGCTCACCGCCGATGAGGTGCAATCCCGACTGTCGACGATAGTCACAAGTTCGGCAACCCCCAGGATTGCGATCGCGCCAAGCCAGAGCCAAGCGTGCTGGCCGTACCGTCCTGATCTCATCGACGATGCGGTTCACGTCGTGGCAGACACTGCCTCAATCGATCTCGGCGCCTTTCTCACCGGGATCGGACACCGCCAGGGTCGGCGGAATCCAACCGACGTCTTCGTCTCCGGCGGTTTCCTTGCCGTCGAATACCCACACGCGGTCGGTGACGGACATTACGGGTTGAGCATCATCGGTGCGCTGGCTGCCGGACTACCGGAGTTGCCGTCGGATCTGCCGCATACCGTGGTTTGGCGGGCGTTGTGGCGGCACTACGCTAGGCGCCCTGCGCTGCTGAGATCGCTCTGGACTCTGCGAAAAGAACAGCGGCGCAGAACTTCTGGTATTTCCGAAGCCGGCGCCGTGGCCGATTGGCGGTCGTTGAGGCGAGTCGCCACACGTCGGTTCGATGCGCGCCAGATCGGTCGATTGCAGGATTGGGTTGACAAGCATGCGCCCGACTCGACGCGGGTGGCGGTGATGTCAGCCTTGTGGCTCGCCGCGCTGCGATCAGTGCAGCTGCCCATCGACGAGCATGTGGTGGTGTTGTTCAATTGCCGGCGGTACCTGCCTCGCGAATATGCGGCCGCCCTGGGAAATTTCGCGATCGGGATTCCACTTAGGATAGGTACATTGCCGCCGGACCAGATCACGGCTCAGCTGCGCAAAGTGACTGAAACAGGATGGCCCATCATGTCCATCGGGATCGGCGCGCTCCGCTCGTTGTTGGGTGGCTTTACCCGCACGAGAGCCGCAGAACCAGACGTTGGCACAGAACGGATTCGGCTGTCCGTGAGTGATATGGGCCGGCTTCCATTCGATCACCTACCGTGGGTGCGTGATGCGCCGCAACTGGCGACTGCGTTCGTCGACCTCGATCGACCCGATGCGATGACGCTACTGATTTCCGACACCACCAACAGTCGCAACGTCTCCGTCACATACTGCGAAGCCACCGTGTCGGGGGAAGTTGTGGAGGCGGCGCTTGACCGGATGTACACGGAGCTGACGGAACTGCTGTCTGCGCTGTGATTTCGGTTGGTGATCCAACCGCGTGCTCGGCCGTCATCTGCCGGTCGGATCAACCGACAGGTGTCCGCACCGAGATGATGTTCGATGACGAAGACAGCCGGCCGACACCATCTTGAGCGCGCACTCCGTACAGGTAGGTCTGGCCGGGTAGGGCCGATCGGTCGGCGAGGGTAGCCGACGATCCCGACGCCACCATGGTCCAGTACTGTCCCGAGGGGTCGCCACGCCAGAGGTAGTAACCGACGACTCCGGAACCCTGTCCGTCGTTCGATGCCTGCCAGGCCACCGTGACGCTGGTCGGGGCGACGCTGACGGCAGTGACGCCCGCCGGTGCGGTCGGCGGGGTGACATCGACGTTGCCGTCCCATTGCTGCAGCACGCGTAAGCGGCTCCACGGAATCGCGTTCATGTCGTAGTAGTCCCATGCGAGACCGGCACTTTGGTAGGCAGCCGGAATCTGGCCGGGCTTGCCGATCAGGCTCGGATCACTTTCGAAAACCACCGCGATGGACGCCCCGGCATTGTCGACGACGTACGCACCGAATGTCTGGAGTGCCTTCGCGATCACTTGTTGCCCGTAAGGCAGTGCGCCGACGTTGATCGACGGATCCAGTTGAACCCGTGAGCCTTCGGGGACGCAGTTCGCGCTTGCGTCGAAACCGTCGGTATGCGATGCGGGGTAGCGAAAGTACCCCGGACACGCGAGGCTCGATGCAATGGCCAGTGCGTGCGGAATCAAACCTGCCTGGATTTCGCGCATCCTGACGACGCCGGCGAGTCGCGAAACGTTTGTGGCTGTGGCGGATCCACTTGTGCCGCCGCCCGGCCCGATGCCCGAACCGTTTGCAAGGTCGTACGTGATGCCACCCCAGCTGGTCGAAATGGTTCCGCCGGACGGCTGCGCAGCACCCCAGAAGTCGTACGAAACAGGGGGGTTCGCGGTCCAGTCGATGGAGATCAGCGCATGGTCGCTGCCTGTGTTGGGCAGTGCACCTGCCGGTAGACGCACCGCGGTGGGCAATGGGCATGGACCCCAAGCTTGTGTGCATCGAACGGAGACGACCGGCGACGAGGCCGATGCGTTGTAGATCGGTATTCCGAACTCGTTGAGATTGGCGACGTGCTGGCCGATGCTGAGTCTGGCGACGATGGCCGCGGAGTTGCTTATCAACGCCGGGTTGGATGTGATGGCGCTGTTCCACACGCTTGTGCTCGCGAATGGGCGGCCTGCGGCCCCCGTGAAAGACGATTCAGCACCTGCCGTCGGCGCGATCAGTATCGCGGTGGACGCGATGCTCACCGCTCGAGTCAGTGCCGTCCACGTTTTTGCACCCCGCCCCTTGGTCGTCATGTCAAACCCTCTAAATTGTCGATGATGGCAAATGTTCCGGGTTCAGCGGACTGTGGTCCGGGCGACATCGTGCTTTCGCCGCCAAACAATACGTTCCGAGAGTTGTGAATCGCCCTGGAAATGCTGGAGGCTCCCGACCTTGGAAACGAGGATGGAGCCATGCCGAAGGAACAGTCGCCCGGGAAGCCGACGACGCGCAGGTACACACCCGATGAGAAGGCGTCCGCGGTGCGGATGGTGCGGGCCCTGCGGGAAGAGTTGGGGACCGACCACGGAACCGTCCAACGGGTCGCGCGTCAACTCGGCTACGGGATCGAGTCGGTCCGCTCCTGGGTACGTCAGGCCGACATCGACGACGGCCACGCACCCGGGATGTCGACCACGGAGTCACAGCGGATCAAGGATCTCGAACAGGAGAACCGAGAACTCAAGCGCGCCAACGAGATTCTAAAGCGAGCGGCGAGTTTCTTCGGGGCGGAGCTCGACCGCCAACACAAGAAGTAGTCGCCTTCATCGACGCGAACCGCGGCGAGTTCGGGGTCGAGCCCATCTGCACCGTCCTGCGATCGGCAGGCGTGCAGGTGGCCCCGAGCACCTACTACGCGACCCAGGCCCGTAAGCCATCCGCGCGGGCGTGCCGCGACGCGGTCATCGGTCCCGCACTCACGCAGCTCTGGGAGGACAACTACCAGGTCTACGGCGCCCGCAAGCTCTGGAAGGCCGCCCAACGGGCCGGTCACGACGTCGGACGCGATCAGGTCGCCCGACACATGCGGGCCGCCGGCATCACCGGGGTCCGCCGCGGCAGGCGGGTGCGCACCACCAAACCCGACCCCACCGCGGCGCGCCATCCCGACCTGGTCCGGCGGAACTTCACCGCGACCGCTCCCAATCAGCTCTGGGTGACCGATCTGACGTTCGTCCCGACCTGGGCCGGGGTGGCCTACGTCTGCTTCATCACCGATGCCTTTAGCCGGATGATCGTCGGGTGGCGGGTCGCATCCCACATGCGCACCACGATGGTCCTCGATGCCATCGAGATGGCCCGCTGGTCACGCGGAAAGACTTTGCCGGACTTGCGATGTCACTCCGACGCCGGATCGCAGTTCACGTCCATCCGGTACGGCGAACGCCTCGCCGAGATCGGTGCCGTGCCCTCCATCGGGACCGTGGGCGACAGCTACGACAACGCGTTGGCAGAGACCGTCAACGGCTACTACAAGTCCGAAATGATCTACGGACCGGCCCGTCCGGGGCCGTGGAAGACCGTCGAGGAGGTCGAGCTGGCCACCCTGGGCTGGGTGCACTGGCACAACACCAGCCGCCTCCACGGCTACCTCGGCGACGTCCCGCCCGCAGAGTTCGAAGCCGCGTTCTACGCTACGAAACGGACCGACCAACCCCTGGTCGAAATCCAATAGCCCGAGCCTCCATCGCAACCAGGGCGATTCATTGAAACTGGTGCGGCAGGCTAGTCACGATTTGGCTAAAACTGCTGTCCATAAGCGCACACTGGTGTTGTCGAGCCCAATTTCGTCCACTTCGCAACGGGGGGTTGGACGTGCGCGACAGACGGCGGCGATGACGCAATAGTGTGCACATACATGTAGATTGGGCAAATACTTTTGTTACCGGGGGCGCGGTGGATGGGCAGACAGGGCCGGAATCGGCCATGAGGGGGAAGCCGACGTGGTTCGGACCAGAGCGATCGCGACTGTTTGGCGTTGTGCATTCGCCTGAGGGTGGAGCTGCGCGGGCGGGCGTGATCATCTGTCCGCCGCTCGGCAGGCAGCAGCTATATTCGTATCGAGGGTTGAAGTTGTTGGCGCAGGAGTTGTGCGCCAAGGGTTTTGCGGTGTTGCGGTTCGATTACCCGGGTACCGGGGACTCGACCGGAGCGCAGTCTCGCGACAGTGCTGTGACGGACTTTGTCGAGGGCGTCCGAACCGCGGTCGACTACATGAGGTCCGCTGGGGTTCAGCGGGTATCGCTCGTCGGCGTGCGAGCCGGCGCACTGCTGGCGGCTGTGGCCGCCGAGTCGGTTGCCGGGCTCGAGTGCGTGGTCCTGTGGGACCCCGTGACCGATGGTCGTCGGTATGTGCGCGAACAGCAGTCGCTCTACCGGGTATCAGTTTCCGATGGCGGCTCGGACGAACTGCCCGACGAGGTAGGCGCAGTACAACTCCTCGGCATGCCGTTGTCGTCCGCCGCTGCTGCTGAGTTGAGCGCTTTGAAGATGCCGAGTGTGGTCAACGCTGCTCGCCTGCTGGTGCTGACCAGACCGGAATATGTCGGTGACCGTCGGCTCGCCGGCCTCGACGTCCAGGCCTGCGAAGCGCAGGTGATTTCTGGGCAACCGGAGTTTCTCGAGCCGCGAAGCGTGTTCTTCAAAATCCCGACGGATACGGTGGCTGCGATCGAGAAGTGGATGGATGCGAACAGCGCGTCGGAATCGGTACCGTTTCGTCCTGGCCTGCTGGGTTCCGCCGTCGTCGAGGTGTTGCCCGACGGTCGGGAGATTGTCGAGTCGTTCGTCGAGCTCGGGCCTGACCGGTTGTTTGGCATCAGAACTGCAATCGCCGGAACTCGTGAGGACGGTCCCACTGTATTGATCCACAACACGGCTTGCGAACATCGTGTGGGCTCAGGGCGGATCTGGCCAGATTCAGCGCGGGAGCTGGCGACGCTAGGTGTCAACGTGGTGCGCTACGACCGCCGCGGTGTCGGTGAGACGGGTATCGCGAACGACCAATACACCGGGATCCATTCAGCAGCCGCTCAATCTGACGTGACGGCTGCCGTCCATGCACTGGGGGTGCCGTCTCGCAACCTGATGATGACTGGGATCTGCTCCGGTGCATGGAATTCCGCGTACGCGGGTTCGCGATATGGCGTGCGTCTGGTGGTGCTCCTGAATCTCCTGCTGTATTCGTGGCGGCGAGTCGATGGTGTGGCCGAACGCTTCGCATACATGGCCGAGGCACCCGACAACCCACCGCGACTGAGACAGCGGACGTGGGAAACCGTCAAGAAACTGCTACGGGACGACCTGCCATATCCAGGCTGGTTGCTTCTGGGACACTTGGGTTACACGCAGGCTCCCGAAGTGCTGATGACTCCCCTTATGAAAAAGGGTGTGCGTACTGAGCTCGTCTTGTCCCCATCTGACTACGAGTGGTATCAGGCGCATCGTGGCCCAATTGGGGCGAATCGACTGGCACGTCGCGGGTCGACGCCGAAGCTGACCGCCGTGCCCGGCGGGGATCACGCTGTCCTACATCGCGGACTGCAAATATTTATGCGGAAGTACTTGGTGGATGCGGCGCGACGAGAATTTTCCGCGTCGCCGTGACGGCCGCGGTCAATTCCGCAATTGCGGAGCCGCTCTTCTTGCACGTACGCGCCCGCATGGCGTCAGCCCGATGAGCGGCAGCGGCCAGTAAGACGTACAGCACATAATTTGCGCCAAGGATTCGCCAAAATGCCGACGAACGAAGAAGATACAGGCCCACGGCGCGCCACGGCTGCCCGCCTCGGATGAGATTCTCGGCATCGTAGGGAAAGGCCTCAACTCGAGTTCCCGGCACCGCGGTCCGTTGTCGAGGACACGCACTGCTGATCGCGGTGGCATAGAGAAACGCAGCGGCGGTATCGACCTTGTCCTGCTCAAAGGAAAGCATCGGGCCGTAGGGCCGGAGGTTGAGGTCGATCAGCCAGTGTTTCCCGGCCGCATCACGGATGCTCTGTAGATTGATCGGCCCGCTGAGATTCAGCGCCTGACAAAGCGCCCGGCCGACGCTGAGCAGAACTTCGTCATTGACCACTTCGAAAGCCAGTGGCGCACACGTCGGATCGGTGGGGAGTTTGACGGCCTGATGAGTCATGTCCTGGACGATCTGTCCCTGGAATACCGCTCCGGCATACGACACGATCTGACCCGCGACGTATCGCTCGAAGAAGCAGTCGCCTCCGAGATCCAACCTGGCAACGGCAGATTCGATGTCGCCGATGGTCCTCGCGATCACCACGCCCGCGCCTGACGCTCCCAGCTTGGTCTTGACGACGAGCGGTAGACCGAGTTGCTCGGCCGCGTCGGTCGGCGTGACCGCGCACGCCGCCAATTGCTGGGGAGTCTCGATTCCCAACGCGGCGGCAAAAGATGCGGCACGTGATTTGTCACTGTATGTCACCCTGCGTCGAACATCGTCGGCCACTGCCGCCGGCAGGCTGTCATAGAGATCGTCGGGCAGGCCCACCATCATGGGTTCCGTCAGGAACACCTGCGCCACGGTGAACGGCTCGAGAAGTTCCGGTAGATGTTCCAATTCCTGAATGTCCGGCAGGTAGTAGCACCGCGCATAGAGCAGCGATTGGACAAGACGTTCGAGCCTGCCGGCCGTGGCGGTGGTGATTCTGATGGATGGAATGCCGTTGCGGCGGATCAGGGCCGCTACTTGATGGAAACTGTGCCAGAGCGAGTCGTGGTCGAGGAAGACGAACACGCCGGATTGCCGGCGGGGCGGCGCGCCGCGGTGGCCCCGTGACCGCACATTAATAGCGTCACTCACGGCACACCCGGCCGATCTTTTCAGTGGATTCGCTGTGTGGTCTCGCGAGAATAGCTCACGGTGAGCTGCGATGGTGGCTTGTGGGCCAATAAACTGCCTAGACCTTGGCGAAGAGTGCCCGCAATACTGCCGTGGTAGAGGCGATGTCGAATTGCTGTTCGACGAGGCGGCGTCCGGCGCGGGCGTAGTCATCGAGGACGGGGCCGGACGCGATCAGCCGTTCCAGGGTGTCACGCAGGCTCTGTGCGTCCGCCGGCCTTGCCAACAGCCCGGTCTGTTCGGGTACCACCAGTTCCGGGATTCCCGACAAACTTGTTGACACCGTTGGTATTCCGCTCGCGAGTGCCTCCATAAGGGCGACCGGCAGGCCCTCCATCTGGCCGTTGGCTGCGATGATACTCGGCAACACGAACAAGTCCGCGTCCGCCAACGCTTGCTTCACTGCTGCCTCGGACTGTCCGCCTTGGAACCGGACGCGCTTTGAGAGACCGAGCTGTGCCGCCAGCGCCTGCAATTCATTGTCCAGCGGTCCATTGCCGATCAGATCGAGTTCGATCCGATCGACGCCGGGCCCGCCGAGGGACAGTGCGCGGAGGAGCACCTCGTGGCCCTTGTACTCCTGAAGTGAGGCCACACACAGTGCCCTGATGGCGCCGCGTTCCGGGATGGTACGGGGGCGGAATTGGTATGCGGCGGTGTTGATTCCGCAGTGGATCACCTGCACCGGGGTGACGGTGTACTTCGACAGTAGACGGCGGTTGTACTCGGACACCGTGACGATGAAATCGGCGCCGTCGAGTTTGCGGCTCAGCATAGATTGGTCCACGTAAAGGTCGTGTGCGTGCACGGTGACGCTGTAGGACACACCAGCCAGGCGTGAGCAGATCCAAGCGGCCAAGGCGGGATATGTCGCGTAGTGCGCATGGATATGCCGTGCCACGCCGGATGCGTGCAATTCTCGGGCATGAGCGGTGGCGATCGGGACGGTAGCCAAGGCGCGCAGCAACAATGCGGGCCGTCGACCGTAGCCGCGCACGATGTCGGCCAGAATCGACATGGTGATCAGCGGGTGGTGCAGGAGTGCCCACGACAGGCCGACAATGCTTCGCCCCATGCCCGGCTGCGCCAGTTTGTCGACCCATGGCCGCGCGATGTCGTGGACCTGTGGGTCAGGAGACGGGAACAACGACCGCAGCCCGACGTCCCGCTCGTCCCCGGTTGCGAGGGCGTCGAGCTCGCGGACGATGAATGTCTCCGAAATGATCGGAAATCGCGACACCAGGTAGTCGATCGCCTTGGCGCTCAACGCTTACGCTCAACCAGATCAGAGTAGAGGTTGCTGAGTCGGCGGGCCCACGAACTTGACGAGAATTCGTTGCGCGCGCGCTCGATTGCGTTTTGGCCCAGCGTTTTTCGCAAGTCAGGATTGTCCAGTAGTCGATTCACCGCAGCGGCCAGGGCTGCCGGTTCATTGGGCTCGAACAGCAGCCCAGTTCCTTCATCGAGGATGATGTCGGGGATGCCGCCGATGCGTGATGCCGCGATGGCCTTACCCGACGCCGACGCCTCGATCAGGACAGTGGGCAGATTCTCGCCGAACGTCGATGGCAGCAGCACAACATCGGCAGCGCGGTAGACGTCCGGCATGTCTGACCGAACGCCGGCGAACACGATCGACTGCTCCAAGTCGGCGTCGCTGACCAATTTCCGGAATGCGGCCTCGTCGGGCCCACCGCCGACGAGTGAAAGAATTGCGTCGGGGTGTTTGCGCAAAACCTGCGGCCACGCCTCTATTGCCACCGGGATGCCTTTGAAAAAGCGGAACGCTGCAGGTAACACGACGAGCGGCGCGGGGCCACCGCCCAATTCCGCGCGAACCGCGGGCTTGACCTCCCCGGGCTGAAAGTTGGTTACGTCGATTCCGTTGTGCAGCACATCCCAGTTTCTCGGGATGCGCCCTCGGCGGTGCACGTCTGCCCACGATGTACGGCTGGCGTCGGAAACGAACAGCACTCGATCGCCAAGCGTCGCGGCTTCAGCCGCGATCTGCTCGCGCCAGTGCGCGCGGCCGGGCCAGCGCTGCGTGACGTGATGGAACGTACATACCACCGGACGGCCGGTCAGCTTCGCTGCCGGCACCGCGAAGGTTGCCGCCATTTCAAGGTGCGTGTGCACGAGATCGTAGTCACCCCTGCGGATCTCGCGCACCAGGCGGGGAATACCGGTGGGATCCAGCAATCGGCGTACACCCAGCGAGTGAGGGTGCACGCCGGCTTCGGACAGGATCGCCATCGTCTTCTCGGCGTTGACCGAGGCACGATCGAGGCCGACGACGTCCATCTCGACCTCGGTGTCGCGCATGGCGACGGCCAAGTGCGCCAGCAGCGTTTCGGCGCCACCCATCCGGAATCCATCGATCAGGGTCAGCACCCGAATCGGCCTCATTTGAGTACCCGTAGTTTCTTCCAGGGGATATTCGTCATTCCGTCGTAATCCCATTGCAGTCCGGCTGCCGCGTATGTTTCCCCAACAGTTCCGGGCGCGGCGGAGTCATCGCGTTCGAAGCTGACACTGAGGGCGGATGCGCTGACGTCCATGATGTAGGCGCCGTATCGCTGCAGAGCCTCGGCGACGAGGCGCTCCGCACGAGTAAGGTTCAGGCTGCCCAAATCCAGGCTCGGGTCCAGCTGAACCCTGGCGCCCTCGGGCAGGCAGTCGGACTTTGTTGATTGGCCGTCGGTCTTCAACGCCGGTGGGCGAAAGACCTTGGCGCATACGTTGTAGCTCTGCATCGCGAGCGCATGGGGGATCGAGCCCTGCGCGATCTCTGCGACGCGAACCACACCAGCCAACCGGGAGGCGCCCGAACCTGTGCTGGCGCCGCCCCAGCCGGAGCCGTCGAGGCTGTTGACGGCGGCGAACCCGGTCGTCCACGAACCGTTGCCGGGCTTCGCGAGCCAGAACTCGAAAATGGTCCGGGATGCCGGGTCAATCACCACCATGGCGCCGTCCGAGCCCTCCTGCGGTCGCGCCCCGTCGGGGATCGGTACCTGAAGGCCGTCGAACGGGCAATGACCCCATTCGGGGATGGTGCACGGGACGGTGTATCGGGGCGTTCTCGGGCCGGCGGTATATATCGGTATGCCGAATTCGATGGTCGAAGCATTCGCGCTGTGGTCCCAGGCCACGGCACTGATCATCGCGGCGCTATTGGGGTCGACAGGAGCATCGGCCGGGATGAGCGTTCGGAACGGGCTGTCCGCAGCAAACGGCTGGGCAAAATCTGATGCACTTGCTGTGACATGCGAGGTGATCGGGGTCGTGGCGAGACTCGCCACCGCTACTCCGATGCCGATGGCGGCGGCCCGCCGTCGCAATCGCTTGGTCCTCATGGCTCGCATTCTGTCGACCCGATCAGTTCAGTGGCCGCCGTCAATTCATTGCTGATCGCGGCTGCTGCGACAGCCCAGGAACGTTGCACAGCGGCTCTCCCGGCCTCCCCGAGTGTGGCCGCTGACTGGGGATTCTGCAACAATTTGAGGATTGCTGTGGCGAGCATCGCAGGGTCGTTCGGAGGCACGAGCAGGCCGGTCACTTCGTCTTCGATAGCGGCCGGTAGATCGCCCACGGTGGTGCCGATGACCGGACGACCGAACGTGTACGCGAGGTGCGCGACGCCGCTTGCGCTGGCTCGGATGTAGGGCGTGACAACAACCCTGGCGGAGTCGAAGAGGTTCTGCACTTCATCCATCGCGCAGTAGCCAGGACGGGTTTCCGCGCCGACTGCTGCAGCTTTGGCAATCAGTTCGGGGCCGTTCACGTCGGCACCGATCGCCCCCGCGATGACCAGGCGGGCGGTCGGCATGCCGGTCTTGACCCGGCGAAAGGCCTCGATCAGGACGTCGATGCCTTTGTAGGTGGTCCAGGTGCCGAAGAACAGCGCGATCGGTTCCGTTTGGGTGACCGGTACCACGGGGCGGCCTCGATTGATCACGCCTGAGTCGCCGTGCGGAATGACGACGACGTCGCAGCTGGGCCGCCAATGTTCCATGACGATCTGCCGGGTCCGCGGACCGAGAACGAAGGCAGCGTCCATGTGCCGCCACGCGGCGGCGAACGATGCCTGCAGCAGGTGTCCCTGCTTCGGGGTGCTGGTGTCCTTCGCGTCGGATCGGGGGAGCGGTTCGTGGGCGACTATCGCGAACACTGTGCGCGGCAGCAGCTTGCAGATTGCGACGACGAACCACGGTTCGAAGGTGAACCGCCACTGCGAGAACAGCACGGCGCGCGGCGGCCGCCGGCGCAGCTTGACCGCCAGCGTCAGCCAGGCCAGGACAAGCCGACCCGCGCGCGTGCCACGGCGTAACAAGTAGTGCAAACGGCCACCGGCGTCGTCGTTGTCATTGGGGTGCCAGGTGGGCAATACCGAGCGGACCAGAAATCCGGCTTCCTCGGAGGTGATTTCGGGGTCCGGACCGGTCCACAGCTCAACGTGTTCGCCACGGTCCGCCAGCGCCGCCCCGAGTTGGGCAGCGAATTGGAAGAGGCCGCCCGACGGGGAAAATTCGACCAGCACCGTGCGGTTGTCCGTCACGCTGGTGCTCCAGCGGACTCGTGCTCAGCCTCGGTCGGCAGTTCGGGATTGCTGACCCGGAAGCGGCGGGCAAGGAGACCGATGGCGAGTCGGGTGAGCACCATGATCACCAGACCCCAAACCGCGGCGTAGACGATCGTCACTTTGGACCGCAGAGATACGGGCTCCAGCTGTACATCGGTTATCGCCGCGATGCTGTACTGCATGTGACCAACGTTGTCATCGATACGGGTACGCGCCACCGCCAGCGCGTTGGCAAGGTTTCGTCTCGCGGCATCGCCGTCGGAACCCGTGACGGTGAAGGTCAAAATTCCGCGGACCGGGTCGACGTCGATCTTGGCAGGGGCTTCGGTGTTGTGCATGACTTCGGCCATCGTCGGCAGGAACGCTGTGCGAGCACGGACGTTCATGGCGTAGGAGGACCACCCGTCTAGTCGGCCGGCGGGCACCACGATCGCCTTCTGGGCGGCCTGCACTGCTGGCGTGGTCCTCGTCAGCATGGTGACGCCGGCGGCTGCGGCGCCGGCGATCACCGCGACCATCCACGTTGCGGTGGTCCGTAGCATCCGCCGTTTGATCGCAGTTGGTACCGGCTCGGCAGGCCCGAGTGCGCAGGCCAGGGCCAACACGATCGCGAACGAGCGGAAGTACGCGAGGTGCAGGAAGATGCTGGCGACCGACCAAGTGACGACGCCGGTCAGCGTCGCCGCTGCCAGTGCCCGATCCACCGAAATGGGGTCCGAAGAGATCCGCAGTGCGAGGATCGTGAACACGCCACCCAGCATGATCAGCCAGGTGATCAGGCCGACGACGCCGGATTCGGCGAGCAGTTGCGCATACAGATTGTGCGGGGCCACGAGTCCTTCGTGAACCGCGGTAGACACTCTGTCGGTGTAGAAGGGGACTTGGCCGCCGAACGTAGCCGGTCCGAAACCGAAGACGGGCCGTTGCTGAAACATCTGCCAGGCCATTTCTTGTGATGCTTGGCGGCCGAGTACAGACGGATCGATATCGTACTTACGGTCGGCGCTGAACAAGTCGCTTCCCAGCGCGATGATGCGGTTGCCGATGCCAGGAATTACAAACGCCACTGCGATGGCAAGGGGAATCAATGCGAGCTTGGCCGGCTTGCCCGAAGCGATGAACCACAACACCACCGCGAGACCAGCCACCAGCAACGTGCCGCGCGATTGCGTGAGGTAGACGGCGATCACCATGGGTACGGTGGTGAACAGCCAGAACAAACTGAGCAACTGGTTGCCGGCGAGGCGACTGCGCTGTGCCAATGCCCAGCCCATGGGAAGGCCGAGGACCAACAGGCGGCCCCAGAAATTCGAGTCACCGTAGGGGCCGCCGAAACGCTGGGTTGTGATCAATTGCCCTTGTGCTTGCGAAATTGAAGCGAGCCCACCGAACGTCAGATGTCCGCCGCTCAGGTAATTGACAATCGTCAGAATCGACAGCACCGCCAGGGTGGCGGCCACCGCCATCGCCACAGTCCACGGCTTACCGGTGGCTTGGGTGAGTACGAGGATGATCAGGAGATAGACCAAATCCACCACGGATCGCCATAAGACGCCTTGTGATGCGGTCAGGTCTACAGTGCCCACCATCGCGATCAGTTGACCGGCCAGGTACACGCCGACGAGGGCCACACCGATGGCTGTCCAGCGATTGAGTCGTGCTCGGGATTCAGTATCACGTAGGGCGAAAACGACCGCGACCGCACCCAACGCCATGCTGGTCTTGAACAGCGGGGGTTTTGTGTACTGCGCAGCGACCTCGGAAATGTTGGCGATCTCCATGACCACCATGACCACGAGGACGCCGACGATCCACCGCGTGGACCAGGCCTCGGTTACGCGGTGCCGCGGCGCGAGCGTAGCCATGTCACCCCGATACCGACCACGGCGCCGACGATGAGGCCGACGATGGCGCCGATCAGGATCAGCTGGATCGGTGACGTCGCCATCTCCACCGCGCTAGGCGGCGAGATCACGCGGAGCTGGAACGGTGCCGAAACCGCCTTGACCTCAGGCGTGGCTTTTTCGAGCAGATCGGCAACAGCGGTTTGCGCCGCGTGTTCCGACGGTGCGTCGGCCGTGATCGACACGATGGTTGTCTCCGGTACCGCGCCTGCGGACAACGTCAGCTTCGACGGGTCGACGCCCGCTGCTGCGGCGGCGCCTGCCTGCCAACGTGGATCGGACAAGACCGTCGCCGCCGTGCGCGGAACCTGTCCCTGAGTGAGCACCTCCCAATAGGCCGACGAATCCGCTGTCGTCAAGTCGGGCCCGGGAACCAGGGCCACCTGTGCAGTCGCGCGATAGGTCGCTGAATTTAGCAATTGGGTGCCGGCGACTCCGCCCAGGACCCCGCCGATGATCGCGAGGATCGCGACAAGCGGGTTCAGCCACAGGCGTTTCGGACGACTCATGGATGGCCCTTTCGAATCATTATCGCCAGCCGGTTGACGACTGGCCGAACCAGCTGAGGTGCGGTGAGACACAATGCCGAAGCATAGATAATCATGCCCAGTAGAACCAGAACGGCAAGCTGGATCGGTGCTGGTAGACGGATATGCAGAGCGTCGATACCGAATAGCGCGGCGCCCATCGGGACAGCCGCGGCCAACGGGCGGCCGATCACCGAGAGAACCGATGCCCACCCTAGGGGAATCACCTTGCGAACAACGATCATTCGGATCACGAAATGCACGACTTCCACGCTGAGAAGCGCGACGGCCACCAACGTGGCGCTGTGGCCCGCAGCCCACCAGACGGGCCCGATCAGCAGCACGAGCCGGGCAGCATTGATGGCTGTCAGCAGGCCGGGGCGGCCCGCCGCTTTGAGGACGTCTCCCGCATGAAAGGAAGCCGAGTAAACCGTGGTGTACAACGCCAGCACCACAAGGATATGCGTGGCGGCGGCATACCGTGTGCCGTACATCGTTTCCAGTAACGGTCGCGCTGTGGCGGCCAGGCCGATGCCCATCGGGATTGTCAGTGCGACAACCACACTCAACGCCTTCTGATACTGCGCCGACATCGCCCGCCGATCGTGTTGCAGGCGCGACATCGAACTGAACAGCACATCGCTGATGACCGAGCACAGACTGAGCACGACCAGCTCGGGCACTCGATACGCCAGTGTGTAGAGGCCGAGTTCGGTTGTGCCGAGCCGGGTTCCGATGGCCAGGTAGTCGACGTTGTAGATGGCGTACGCGAGCAGTGTGACTCCGGTTACCGGGATGCCGAATCGAAGTAGCGCCCGTGCTTCACTCAATTGGAATCGCGGCGCCATGAAGGTCGGAGCGCTCCACCAGTACATGACCGTGGTGATCGAGACACCGGCAATCTGGCCGTAGACCAGGCTCCATACGCCGTGGCCGGTCGCCGCGAACCAGATGGTCAACGCTGTCTTGACAACGGCCCCGACGAACTCCGGCATCAAGCGTCGCTGAAAGCTCAAATCGCGTCGCATCCAAGACAGTGGGACGACGCCGAGTGCCGAAATCCCTAGGGCGACAGCAAGGACCTGAATGAGCGGCGCGATGTCTGGGTGGTGAAGCAGGCGTGCGGTGCTGCTCGCCGTCGCGGCGAGAAGTGCACCGGTGATGGCGCCTATTCCGATCGAAAGGGTCAATCCGGTCGGGGCGATTCGTTTCCACGGGTGGTGAACCTGCACCAGCGCTGGGCCGACGCCGAGATCTTTGACGTAATCGAATAGGTTGACCAGCAACAACGCCAAGGCGAAGACGCCGAATTCCTCGGGAGTGAGCAGGCGGGCGACGACGATCGTCATCAACAGCGTGGAGCTCTTGCTCACCGCAAAGACGAGGTAGTTCCAGATCGTCTGTTTGCCAAGATTCGCCGCTTTGGCTGCCGCGGACTCCGGAAATGTGTCTTCCGGCGGATCGGCCGAGACTGGTTCCGTCACACTTTCCCTGACGGTCGCCGAATTTTCTGACAGCCCCGGTGCTGCGACCCTTCGCGCAGACGTGTGGCGTCCCATCACTTCGATCACTCCATTCAAAAGCGCTGAGACTGTCTAGCGCGATTTGGGGACGAGCTATCCTCCGGCGTGTGGTCAGTGTATTCGGAGGAGTCGAAGACTTCGCCGTCGGGGACCCACTTTCTGTGCGCTGGTCGATCATCTACATGTTTGCTTAAACTGCATCCTTGCGG
Source organism: Mycobacterium sp. SMC-21 (assembly GCF_045310825.1). Taxonomy (NCBI): domain Bacteria; kingdom Bacillati; phylum Actinomycetota; class Actinomycetes; order Mycobacteriales; family Mycobacteriaceae; genus Mycobacterium; species Mycobacterium sp. SMC-21. The sequence goes on from NZ_JBJIAO010000005.1 coordinate 111,556, forward strand.
TGCTTGTGTCAGGCTACCGCCGTAAGGTGGGGAACACTTCCGCTGCTGGTGTTGGGTAGGGGCGGCGTAGCGAATCGAGGCAGGTGCTGTGGTGTCGGTGACTCTGGTCAGTGCCGTCGATCCGTATCCGACCGATGCCGGCAAGAAGGTGGTGCTGGCGGGTTTCCTGGAGTATTTCCGCGAGCGGTTCGGCGCGGGCAACGTGCATTACCTGCTCGTCGGCGGTCGCGCCCAGCAGGCGTTTCCGGTCACCCTGCATCCACTGCCGCGCCCGAGCCGAAGGGCGGCGCTGACTGCGGTGTCCACCCGCCTTCCGTTTGGACGATCGACCCTACAGGAATCTTTGCTGTATTCACCAGATGTGGCACGCGCAGTAGCTGCAGCGATAGCCCGCATCGGCCCTGATTTCGAAATCTATGACACGATTCGCATGGCGCAGTATGCCGATGCGGCGCGTGCTGATTGGCAATTGTGTTATTTGGATGACCTATTTTCCGAGCGATACGCAGCGATGCTCGATGCGGGCAATCGGTACCCGGATGTGACGATCCGGCCGCTCGGCAATTTCGAGCAGCATGTGCCCGGCCCATTGCGGCCGCTGGCCGACAGCAAGTTGCCGCAGCGGATGCTTCTGCGAATGGAAGGTTTGCTGGCTCGGCGCAGCGAGGATCGCGCGGCATTGCGGTTTCGTCGCAATCTGCTGGTGAACGACGGTGAAGCAGCCCGCTTGCGGGCTCGAGTCGCGCACCGCGGAACTGCCGACGTGATGGCGGTGCCTCCGTTGGTCAAGCCGCCGCCGTACCGTGCGCGCCAATACGGTGGAGCTCCGGAATTCGTGTTTGTCGGGTTGCTGTCACTACCGCACAACGAGGATGGCGTGCGTGCGTTCCTGACTGACGTTTGGCCTTTGGTGCTGGGCCGGATGCCGAAAGCGCGGCTGCGGATCATCGGGCGAGACTGCGGACCGGAGCTGGCCGAAATCGTGGGGCGGCAGGGCGAGTCCGTGACGCTGGAGGGATACGTCGCCGATCTCACCGAGGTCCTGTCATCGGCGGCAGGCTTGGTCAATTACCTGAGGTTCGGATCAGGTATCAAACTCAAAGTCATCGAAGCGCTGGGCCGGGGATTGCCTGTGGTGTCCACGAATATCGGTGCCGATGGGTTCGCCACCGGCACGGAACACGGGGTGCTGGTGGCCGATCAGGCCGAGCAGTTCGCCGAGGCCCTCTGTGACCTGACTGATCCTGCACGCAACCGCGCGGTATCGGAGGGCGCCCGTGGACAATTCGGCACGATGTACGCGCGCGACGCCGTCTTCGCTTGCTACGACCAGGCTTTCGCAATAGGCCGGTAATCGCGGTGGTCACCGACAGCGCTCATCGCGAGGCGGCAGTGCTGGGCACTTGGCCGACCTCGATGTTCAACGCGTCGATCGCGCGCGAAAGCTCTTGCCGCTGGGGCTCTGCCACCCTGTCGTAGGGTCCGAAGCCTAAGCCGCCGTTCCACTGCAGTCTGTCCAGCAATCCTTGAACGTTGGCAAACGCCTGGTCGATGCGCTTGCCGAGCTCGGGACTACGTTGGTCGACTTCCGGCCGTACCGAACCCACCCCGACGCGGCAACCGTCCACGCCGGCCTGAACGTCCCACAAATCGGTGTGACTGAATATCTCACCGCCACCGGTGATGGCTTCCTTGGCCAATGTCGCCAGCACGGTCTGGGCGCCGTGAACCACCTCGTCGGCGCTGACTGCCCATTCCGGACTCGTCAGACCCGAATCGAGCTCTTTGACGTCGGCCAGTAACTTGTCGGCCACCGCGTTGGTATCAGGTTGTAGGCCGCTCAGCCAGAGATCCCTTTCCAGCCGGTGGAAGCCGGTCCATTTGTCGTCTGGATGCACTTCGGCCGGGCCGAGGTCGATCCGAGTCTGGAGGTTGTTCGGAAACCGCTGTGCGACAGGCGCAATGCGCTCGTAGTACGTCCGTGCCGTTGGGTACAGGTCCTGAGCGCCGGTGACGTCCCCCTTCTTGACGGCGCCGACAAGGGCCGCTGTGGCGGTCACCAGGGCGCCGGTCTGGTTGCTGACGTATCGCTTGTAGCTCTGCTCGGCCTCGTCCTGTCGGTCCGCGGCAATGGGGTTTCCGTCAACCTTGAAATCGGCGCTGATGCCGTCGCCGATCAGTGCGGGCTTGCAGGCCGTGAAGTAGTAGCCGGGTTCGTTCAGGGCCACGGACAGGTTTCGCTGCTGCCCCGGCTGAATGTTGTGGACGTCACCCAGCACCCGGGCGCCGGCACCGTACAGGTAGAACTCGGTCACTTTGGTGCCGTTGTTCGTGACAACGAAGTCGGTCCGGCCCGTCTCGGTCGAGGTTTTTGACAGCGTGCATTCATGATCGGTTGCAGCCACCGTGATCTGGTGGGGCCCTGGTTTGCCGTCGGAGGCCGGTGGCGGCGTGGGTGCGCACCCGGCCAGCGACACCGCGACCAGGCTGAGCAACACGGTGGCGGTCCCGACCGCCGTGGCATCGTTCGCAGCACGGGTCATTTGGGAGGCCTTTCGTGACTGGTGGGGCTCAAGGCGAGTAACGCCGGCCGATCATCGGTAACAACAACCTAGCCGCAAAGCTGTGGCGATACGCGCAAGTGTTCCTGCACGGCGACATCAGCTGCCTCCCGGCCGGTCCCGGTCGCCAGCTTGGCATTCTGCCGCACCGGCGTCGCCAACTCGCGTCGACCGATCAGAGCTCCGTTGCCGGGGCGATTCGGACGTCGCTGTCCGCTGTTGACGCGGAGTGCCGAGACAACGAACGAATGGTATGTTTTGTCGTGATGTGGCATTTTCAGCAAACGTAGCGCCGCATCCCGCACGTCCTCGGTTCGACGTTTCCGGGAGCTATCCGGGCCGACCCCTTGGCGCGGGGTGCTCAACCCGGACCGGGGTCGGTGGTGGCACGGCAGTTGATTGAGTCCTTGCACGTTCGCTGGAAAGAAGACGCTTGAGTACCCGACTGAATCCACGGCTCTGGATCCTCGTGGCGTTTGCCGGATTCTTGTTGGTCAGCAACTCCGCTCTCGGCGCACCGCCGACCCACGATTCGATCGACTACCGCGAGATCGCGAGCGCGGCACCCCATCTGCCCCATGGCCACATCGGCTCGGCCTATACCGGCCGATTTGTCGTCCACTACACCGTCGGGCTGTTTTCCTGGGCCACGGGGCTGCCGCTCGGCGCGGCATACGCTGTAGCCCTCGCGGGGGTGCTCGTGGTCCTCGGTGCGGTGATTCTTGCGCTGCTTCAGAGTTGCTCGTTGGGCGAATTCAGCATTGCCGCGGGCTTATTGGCTCTCAGCCCGTATGCCCTGCGGCCCTACCTCATCCAGACGAGCATGCTGGGCGATCTGGTATTTGTGATCGGGCTGGGTGCGAGCCTTTACGGCGTTCGCAGCAGACGGGTACCTCAGGTGTTGGCCGGCCTGGTCGTCGCGGTTCTCGGGCGACAGAGCGCGATCGGTGTCGCACCGGTGTTGGCGCTGTGGGTCTTGCTGGATCCGGCCTGGCGGTCATCGGTATCGATCCGCGTGCGCGTCACGATCGCTGCCGTCGCGGTCGTCTTGACCACGGCGCTCTACAGCGGAGTCAGAGCGTTTACCGCTCGCTTCACCATCCCTTACGAGCCGTCCCTCCTGCACGACTCAGTCCTGAAACGAATCGCCGACTTACCCGCTGCCGCTTCAGAACTGATCACCCACGCTGCGCGCACCATGGCCCCGTTGATCGTGCCTGTCGCCCTGATCATCGTGCTCGTCATCAGCCTCGGGTGGCGCCGTGTGACGTTCCGGTGCTGGGGTTCACTGGTTGTCGCAGCGTCATTGGTAGTTCAGCCGTTGATGATCGATCCGGCCTGGACCGGGTTCGCACACAATGAACAGCGCTTGGCCGCGTTGGCACTGTTGCCGCTGTCGTGCGCTGCTGCCGATCTGCTGGGTCTTGCACACCGCAGTGACATGCCGCGGAGCCGAATCCTGATCACGGTGGGCCTATTGGCCATCGGCTCGCTTCATCATGAGTTCAGCGTCGTCGGGCCGACGTCTCTCGGCACGTTTCTTGCCATCCAGTTCGTCGTCGCGGTGGCAGCGTGCTGGTTGGTGCTGCAGACGAAGCCCACCGCGACACCCGCTCAACCATGATGGGATCAGTCAGCCGTCACTCCCAGTCGCATCGCGCCGGATCCCTCATGCCGGGCTGGCGCCGTTCCACGTGGCCAGGAATTGCAGTGATGTCCACGGGATGTGACTCATGTTGTAGTAGTCCCATGCGATGCCGGCTCCGGTGTATGCCGCATTTCCGGGGTCCAGTTGGCCGATCAGCGCCAGGGGAGCGCCGCCGGCATCCCCGATATACCCGCCGTACGTCTGCAAGGTCTTAGCAATGACCTTCTCTCCGGCCGTAATTCCCGGAATCGCATCGACGTTGATCGACGGGTCGAGGATGAACCGGGTTCCCTGGGGAATGAGCGGCGTCGACGCCAACGCATCGGATTTCACGGCTGGGTAGACGTAGGAATTCGCCGCAAAGGACGACGAGAAGAACAACGCATGGTTGAGACCGGTGTTGTTCGCCGCCGCAGCGCTGAACTCGTCGGCCATGACGATTCCCGCCAGCCGCGAGAACCCGGTGGCGGTGGCCGAACCGGACGTGTCAATCCCGTTGCCGGTCAACGAAGTCATGCCGCCCCACGATGCCGACCAGGTATTCGACGTTGCGTTGTACTTCGCCTGCCACAGGCCGAATACCATGTTGGTGACTGGGTCGACCACGACGAGATGACCGTCGCTGCCCGTAGGAACGGGGGTGCCGAGCGGAATCGGAACCTGATACGTCCCGAACGGACTGGGCCCCCAGGCCGGGGCATTGGTGAACTGGATGGTGTAGCGGGGCGTGTTGGCCGTGACCTGAGATGCCTCGACCACGCTGACACTGTAGGCGTTGATGTCGAAGACGTGCTGACCCCCCGAAATCGCAGCGGCCCACGCTGCCGAATTGGTGTTGAGTACCGCTCCGCCTGATATCGCGTTCCAGAGCCAGGTCGCTGAATTGAATTCCGGCACAGTCGGTGTCGTCGGGGTGGTCGTGGCGAGGATAGGCACTGACACCGACACCGTGGCCGACAGGCTGCCATCACTGGCAGTAACAGCGAACACCGCGGTCTTGGCCCCGTCAGCCTGTCCGGCGGCGATTCGGGCAACAGATGTCGGGGTGAAGGTGTAGTTGCCCGCCGAAGTGACCGTGACAACGCCGGCAGTGGGCTGAGTGATGCTATAGGTGAGCGAATTGTTGTTGGGATCAACGAAGTTCAGCGTGCCACTGACTGCACCGCTGGCCGGGTCGGGTGTGCCCACCGTGGGAACTCCGGCAACGGGCGGACTGTTGAGGTTCAGCACCCGGACAGCGTTGTCGGCCATATCGGACACGTAGAGCTGCCGGCCATCCGGGCCGGATGCGATGCCGTGCCAGTTCGACTCTGGCGCGCTGTCGATGGTGAGAGCGCCCACCACCCTGTTGGTGCTGATGTTGATCACAGACACCGTGTCTGTGGCATTGGCAGCAAACAGCATGGTGCCGTCGGGGCTCAGAGCGAGACCGAGGGGCTTGCTACCCATCTGGATGGTCGACACCGACCGCGCTGCCACGGTGTCGACCACCGACACCGAGTTGCTGCCGTTGTTCGTGACGTACACCTGGCGGCCGTCGGCCGAGACAGCCACTCCGAAGGGGTTGCTGCCCACGGCAATCGAGGCCACCGTCTTGTTCGTTCCGGTGTCGACCACCGAGACCGACTTGGAATTCCAATTTGCGACATACAGCCGGGTTCCGTCGGCCGAGAGCGCCATCGCGCGCGGGCTTTTACCAACCGAAATCGTGCTCAGCACCTTCGGGGTCGCTGTCGAGGTGTCGATCACGGTTACCGAATTGGTTCCCGAGTTGCTTGTGTACAGGCGTTGACCATTCGCGGACAACGCGATGCCGTAAGCCGTTCCACCTCCGGTATTCACCGTCGCCACAACGGAGTTCGTGGTGAGGTTGACCACCGACACTGCGCCGTTTCCGGCCACATACGCGCGGCTGCCATCGCTGCTCAGCGCAATCGCCGAAGGCGAGCCGACAACCGGGATGCTGGTCACCGCGCCGGTGGTCCGATCGATCACTGACAATGTGGAACTGCCCGAATTGGCGGCATACACCTTGGTGCCGGATACTGCGAGCGCGACCGGGCCGGTGCCCACGGTGGTGGGCGTTGCCGACGGGACAATGGTCGCGGGTAAGACTGGCACGGTGACGGTTACCGATGTCGAGGTGGAGGCGTTGCTGACGGCGACTGTGAAGGTGTCCTTGGTGGCTCCGCCCGCAAGTCCGGCGAGCACTCGGCCGGCCAGACTCGGCGTGTACGTGAATGCGCCCGTCGCGGCGTCAACCACAACGGCTCCGCTGCTCGCTGTCTGGCCGGAAAGCTTGTAGCTCAACGTGTTTCCGGCGGTGTCTGTGCCGTTTATCGATCCAGTCACCACGCCCGTAGTCGGGTTCGGCGACGTCTGCGTGGGTGATGCCGTCGGCGGAGCCGTGACCGCCACCGCGGTCAACGGTCGAACTGCGGCCGTTGCGGCGACGGTAGTCGCCGCCGTCTGAGTCTGTTGGCGACGCGTCCAGGCCAGCAGGCCCAACTGCGCAGCCGAGTCGAGCGGTACGAGTGGTGTGTCCATTGGTGCGGTGGGGCCGACAGTCAAAGTCCCCGCGCTCAGATTTGTGAGCGGCGTGGTTGTTGTCAGAGAGGTGTTGTAGTGCGAGACGGCCAGTCGGTCGATGTTGGCGCCTCCGGCCACGACAGGCGATGGTGCTGGGGGCGCCGCAGCGGCGGAGGACTTCCGGGCCGCGGCTGAAGCCGCTGCCGGGCGCGGGGCGGCACTGCCATCTCGCGACGGCGTGGACGCGGTCGAGTTCACCACCGGTCGACTGCTCGGCGAATCGTCGTCGTGGCCTTTTGGGGCACTGCCGGCGCCGCGGGGCCCGGGCCGCCGCTTGGCGGGGGTGTGAGTCTTATTGGGTGCCCCGACCCTCTGGCTGCTTGTCGTCGGCGCGCCGACGGATGCGGATTTGGGCGGATTCGACGATGTCGCACCCGAATCGGTCTCTGCCGTTGCGATACCCGGCACGGCGGCGATGGCCATACCGACCCCGAGCGCAACAGCCAATGCCCCTACGCGTCCGATGCCCAATCCGATGTCCATTTGCCCGGCCTTTCGACGCTGCATGCGGTTTTGAGCTACGAGGTCCGCAGTTGTCGCAACGATGATGGCGAGCATTGACGGTGGTGTATCGAGATTCGCAAACAATTCCAAAAGTCTGAACCACGCTGCGCCACAACAATATTCGCCATAATTTGAGAAATTGACGTAGATGACGAGAAGTGTGCAGTACGCAGCCAAATCAGACCATGAGTATTTATTTGCTAGGACGTCAGTTTGTTTTCAATCGGACCTGTTGGTCGGCGTGACGGCGGCGGCGGCGACGTGCAGCGCACAATCTGGTACTCGCTTTTGCTGAGACCGCGCTGGCGACCATCACTGCCGGTCACGTAGATAGGCTGCGCCTCGGCGCGGCTGATTCGTCCGGACCATGGGATCAACGGCCGTGAAGAGGCCTGGTCACCTGAGCGTAGGCGGACTGTTCCTAGTCGACGTCGCGCGAAGCACGAAATTGCGAACCGATACGGGTTCAGCTCGCCAGCACTTGCAGACTGCTCCATGGGATGTCGGGCATGCTGTCGTAGTCCCACCGCAAGCCAGCGGACTGGTATACGGCACCGATCGAATTCGCGGCCGCCGTGGTGTCCCGCTCGAAGCTTACGCTGATCGACGATCCGCCCCTGTCCATCACGTAGGCGCCATAGGTCTGCAGCGCAGTGGCGACGGTACGTTCGGCTGGCGTGAGACTCAATGACGCGAGGTTGACCGATGGGTTCAGCCGTACGCGCGCGCCTTCGGGTATGCAATTGGTTGCGGTCGAATTCCCGTCGGTCTTGAGTGCGGGGGCGCGATATATAGATGCGCAGACGTTGTCGGTCTGCAGTGCCAAGGCGTGGGTGATGCTGCCCTGTTGAATCTCGGCGACCCGAATGACTCCGGCGAGTCGCGATGCGCCCGAACCGGTACTGGCTCCGCCCCAGCCGGATCCGTCGAGGCTGTTCACCGCACCCCATGAGCTCACCCACGAGGCGCCGGACTGCCTGGCTTGCCAGAACTCGTAGATGTTGCGGCTGGCTTCGTCGATGACCACCATCGCACCGTCCGATCCTGGAGATGGAACTGCGCCAGACGGGATCGGGATCTGGTGTCCGGTGAATGGGCACGGTCCCCATGAGCTGATGGTGCAAGCGACGCTGTAGCGGGGCGTCGACGTGGTGGCCACGTAGATCGGCACCGCGTATTGAACGAGGTTTGCGTAACCGGCTCTATTGCGCGCCGCGTATGCAACCATGTTGGCGCTGTTGGGATCTACCGGTGTCGCGGTGCTCAACGCGGTGCGCCAAGTGCTCGTCGACGTGAACGGCACGCCGGCGGTCCCGGTGCCGGCCGGCACGGGCGGTGGCGTGGTCGTGGACGAACCGGCCAGGGTCATGGTGATCGTGTCGATGAGCAATGCGCGAGTGCAAGTGCTCGTCGAATTGTCATTGGTGAACGTGATCGTCAGAGCGTGTGATCCGGCAGGCACCGTGCGATTCGTGCTGAAGTTCGTCCACGTCGTCTCTTTGACACTGGTCTTGATGACTCGCGAACCGTCGATCGCGACCACCATGTTGGGTGAGCCGTTGCAGGGCACGCCTCTGGCGCGCACTGTGATGGTCGCAGCGGCGGTGACGGGCATGGACAGCGTTGCCGTCGCAGTCCCTTTGGCGATGAAGGCAAGTGCTGCTCCGCTCGTCGCGGTGCCGTCAGAGAGCGCTGTCGCGGATCCGGTGGGTGACACAGACAAAGTGGTTCCGGCGATTGCGGCGTCCGCTGCGTGGGCTGGTGCGGCTACGGCGATCGGAAACACCACTGCGACGGCGAGCGCGGTCCATCGGCGAACTGCCATGACGCGCTCCTGAGGTTGTGGCGATCAGAACGTGTCACATCCTGCAGTCAAGTCGCTATCAAAACAATGGTCCCAGCTATCACTTTGATAACAAACCGCATTTGGCGAGATGGTTTTCGCGTATTGACGGTATTGTATGTTTCTCCTCGGTTACGTGGCATTAGCCACCAATGACCACTCAGCCGTGGGTTGTTCCCGAGCACACCGCCACGACCACTGCGGCAGCGTGGCAGTCTGAGTGCGTCAGTGACACAGATATTTGGTTCCAGCCCTGCTCTGCTGCCAGCATCGCCGCAGCGCCGAAGAGTCGCAAAGCGGGCAGTCGGGCAGTCGTGACTATCTCGATTTCGCGCGGCGCAAAGGCTGCATCAGGCTGCGAAAACGCCTTGATTGCAGCCTCTTTCGCGGCAAATCGAGCAGCGAGGCGGGCCACCTGATCGGGGCCGGCGCACGCCGCCTGCTCATCGGCGGTATATATCTTGTCAAGAAACCGCTGTCCGAACGCTGACAGCGAGTGCTTGATCTCCCCGAGGCTCACGACGTCGCAGCCCACCCGAATCTGCGCGCCCGGAACCTGCGCCTCAGGCGGGTTCATTCGCATGTCTGGACGGGAACGCGGGTGATCAGATCTATCGAATCGACTGTGCCGGTGGGCCTTTCGCTGCCGCCCTCGCGCGCCAGGAGAACTTGGTGGGGCAGCCGCGGTGCCAGGTCGAAATAGTTGTCACCGGGTGTCCAGCCGGGAATGTCGACCTCGACATAACGGAGCGCGACCTCTGACGTCACATTCAGTACCCAGTTGTCGGGCGATGATCTCGACACCATGGCCGTCACTGCTGACGCGGCTTGCCCGACTCTCGGGTTGATCACCAACACGTCGCGCGCGGTGCGGGCGTTGTCGAACACCGCGACGGCTTGCACTGCGTCTGCGGACGGCGGTCCGAAGCGGAACGCATGTGACAGATCGCGAAAGTGACCAGATATCTCGGAGTCGAAGTATGTGACCGACGAAGCGGGCGGCACCGCCACACGGCACGTCGCATCGACCGCGATACCTGTGAAATTCGTTGCAGTCAATCTCAATTCGCCGTTCAGCGGCGTACTGGTGTCGTTGTGTACGTCGATCCGGATGCCGGCCAGCCCATCGTTCGCGACGATGACCGACACCGGTGCCCAGGTGCGGGCCAGCACTGCTAATGCCGCTTTGGCCCCGCCGTCGGAGTCCAGGAGGCCCCAACCGGCGCCGGGCACCAAGTCCCTGCCGGACAACACCAGAGCGCCCCCGCAACCCGAGTCGGAACGTCGCCAGAAGCCGAAACATTCGCGCATTGTGCCGGCGACGGCAAGTCGGCCCAGTTGGAGGTACCGTTCGGCACTGGTGCGCCGAACCTCCAGGACGTCTTCCCCGAAGATCTCACGGACGTAGAAATCCCGAACGTCCTCGAAGTCCCACGAGGATCCCCGGTCTCGGGGCACACCCGCTTTCCAATCCGGATGGTGTCCAGCAACGCTTGCAGAACCGAAATGCCTTTCCACATGAGCGGACTCGGGTGGATTGGAGAACGCCAGGCTCTCGGCTGCGAATCGGATCCCCGCGCTGCGCACGTCCGCCAGCGGCCGCAGGTAACCGCCCACCCCGAACCATCCGGCCACACCGGTGTCGGGGCGGATAGCGAGCTGCGCGCTGCCAGGGGCGGGTGAGGGCGAAGATCGGACATAGTGGGCATCCGAATGCTCTACGACGACCGCAGGGAGCAGTGTGTCGATGACTTCAATGGCGGATTCCTGTGCGCTCAGTCCGAGCATCTCGGGCTGCTGGAGAGTCTCGCTACCACCGCTGACCACCGCCAGTGCGGGGTTCCCTGACACTCGACGCAGAACTGATCCCAATTCGCGCGCGATCAACTCGCCCTGCTCGGCCGGAGGGTCGAACGTCGCCAACATCGCATCCTGCCAGACCAATAGACCCGCTTCCGCACACGCCTGCCAGAACTCGTCTTGTTCGAATGCCAACCCGCCGACGACCCGTACCATGTTCGCGCCAGCAGAGGCGAAAGCCATTACCTGAGAGCGAATTTCCTCGTCTTCTGCGTACATCCGGAACGGGTCCGGCGGGGACCAGGTCACGCCTCTGCAGAATATCGGGGTGTCGTTCACGGTGATCTGGAATCCGTCGGTCGATACCGAAACCGTCCGGAACCCGATCAGCTGATCAATCATCTCGACGCCGTCCGCTGCCACGCGGACCCGGTAAAGATGCTGAGGGCCATAGCCGTTAGGCCACCAGCGTTCGGGGTCGGCGACCGCGACATCGATGTCTACGGCGCCATTGGTCGGTGGCACCGAATGTTCAGCAATCAGGCTGCCGGCCGGATCGAACAGGGCGATATGGATCGACTTCGCATTGGTGGTTCCGGCGATGGTCAGGATGTCGCCCTCGACCCGCGCCACGATGTCCGTGCGCAGGCGCGCCGGGATCACTTTGACTGGACGCCAAATACCCACGGGAGCAGGGGTGTTCCCATACACGGGGGCGCGCCCGAGCAATGTGGTCCGCGCCCAGCGCAGGCCCGGCGATGCGACCATTGTTGAGCGCCAGCGGCCGCGCGGGCGCCGAGTCTCCAGCCAACGGTTCAGCGAACCGAAGCGGATCACCACTTCGTGTTTGCCTGCCTCGCAATCGATCCGGACCGGTAGAAACATCGACTCACATTCGATGACAGGTGTACGGTCCAAGAACACGATCGCCGGGAACGTCAGGCCGGCGAACGCGACATCAGCTGCCTCGTCAACGGTGAACGTGGTACGGCACCACCAGTCGAAATCATCCGGGTTACCGCTCTGGAGGCCGGCCACTGTCGAGGGTGCGTCCAGAACTGATGCCGCTTCCCACTGATCGGCCAATTCGTCGGGGTGTATGAATGCATCAGGCGCGCAACGCAGGACCTGCCACCGGGCCAGCATCGGCCTAACCTACCGCGTCGGCTATGACCTGGATTCCGATCTGCCAGTCCTGGGCCATCGAATCGAGCGCCGGAGTCACGTCCACCTTGCGGCCGTTGGCGACACGAGCCATCTTGAACTGCACCGATTTGGCGTTGCTCGCCACATTGCGCAGACATCCGGCGGCGACCGCCGCGCCCGGGAACTCGGTGTCGAGATATTCGGCCAAGTCGGCGAGCAGCTCAGCGGTGGCGCCACACTGGCGCAACGAAGCGAACGCCCATAGGTGAAATCGTGCGATACCGGCCTCGGGTAGCCAGCTGGCGGCATTGTGGACGCAGGCGGCCAGTCGATCGACCGGATTGCCGCGCGGTCGGCGACGCAGGTGGTCGCGCACGATGGCGGGAAGAGCACCGGGTTCAGCCCAATGCGGGAAGTGCCGGATCACCTCCATGTATGGCGGAAGCGGCAGCGCGGATTCCGCGGTCAGGCCGAAGATGCCATCGAAATCTTCGCCGGTCAACTCGAACAGCCCCGCGTTGTGCAGGTACCGCAGCTCACGCGCGGGACGGTCGATCCAGATCGGGGTGATGGTGGTTTTGACGTGCTCTGCGCGGTACGCGGTTCCAGCCGTATCCGGCAGCCACCAGCTGTCCACCTCAACAGTGTGGAGCACACCGCGCTGTGGGCCTGTCTCCACGATGTCTAGAACGGGAAGCCACACGTTTTCTTCGCCGACCTCCAAGCCGTACAGCCGCCGCAGCTCGTCGGGTTGCTGCTTGCCGAACGTCCAGGACAGGCCGTCGTGATCGGCGGACAACAGTGCTGCGAACGCGGGAACAGGGTTCAGCCCAAGGCAATTCAGTATCTCGATCCAGAGATCCAGGTAGCAGTTGGTCTCGGTCCAGATGCGGTCGGCGCCGTGCGTGAAATGCTGTGCATGGCTGGCGGGCGTTGCGTCGATCCGCAGGGCTGTCGCTGTCTGGGGCACCGCGGCAAGTGTCACGGTCGTCACCCAGCGAGGCTGGAGACGACCGCCTCGATGTTCTTGATCGAGGCGAACGTGGATTTCTTCAGTGCCTCGTCGGGAAATTCGATGTCGAACTCATCTTCCAGAGCCAGCATCACGTTCACTGATGCATGTGACGTCAATCCGAGTTCGTAGAGGTCGGCATCATCGGCCACTCCGGTTGGGTCGACGGCCATCCGACCATGGGCCGCCAGGACCCGCTCAATAGTCTCCCGCATGGGGCTATCATACAGGCCAAACTGAATTTTGAGTTAGCTGTCAGTGCTGTAGCGAATGGCATTCCACCACGGATTCGGAATGCGTCGAGAACTTTTGGGGGAAGCGTCCATGTCCGACCGTGACGGCGTCGCAACGTTGAACCAGGCTGTGGTGCCCGGCCTCGCCGAAGCTGTGCAAGCGGCGGCCGCGGCCGCTGACGACGTTGATCGGGACGCGCGCTTTCCTCACGAGGCTGTCGAGGCTCTCAAGCACGCAAAATTGTTGTCTTGTGGCCTGCCGGTCGAACTTGGGGGCCGGAACTTCCCAATCGGCCGGTTGGCTGTCGTCGCGCGCGCCCTGGGTGGCGCCTGCAGCGCGGCGGGCATGGTCTTCGCAATGCATCAGACGCAGGCGCTGGTGCTAGCCAAATATGCCCGATCGGGGCCGCCCGCCGAGCTGACAAAGTTGATTGCAGCAAATGAATCACTTATTGCTTCAGCAACCACTGAGGTGACTACTGGTGGCGATCTGGGTGCATCCACGTGCGCGGTGGTGAGCGACGGCGATGGCGTGCAGTTGGAGAAGAACGCACCAGTCATCTCGTACGCCGAGCACGCGGACTACATCGGTGCCACGGCGCGACGCAATCCCGACGCCTCGGCGAATGATCAGGTACTACTGCTATGTCCCGCCCAGGACACGAAATTGGAGCGCACCAGCACATGGAACACCCTGGGATTTAGGGGGACATGCAGTCCGGGCTACCTTTTGTCGACTCGGACGTCGCCCGACAATGTGATCCAGGCCGACTTTGCCAGCATCCTCGCCACGACGATGCTGCCTGCGTCGCACACGCTGTGGGCGTCAGTGTGGCTGGGTATCGCCGATGCTGCCTACGCCAAGGCGCGTAGCACCGTTCGGCAAGCTGCGCGCAAGTCGCCCGGCAAATCCGTACCGCAGGCGACATTGCTGGCCGATCTGACTGTCGCGCATCAGGGTTTCGAGTCGATGGTGCAGCACGAAGTGCGGCGGTATCAGGCGCTGGTCGAGTCAAACGCCGACGAGGCCACGATCAGCTTCACCCTCGCGATGAACAATTTGAAGATCGCGGCGTCGACTGCTGTCATCGAAGTGGTCACCGACGCTCTGAGGATTGTGGGACTCAATGGATATCGTGAGGACCATGCATTGTCCATGGGACGTCTGCTGCGGGACGCGTTCGGACCGCAGCTCATGGTCTCCAATGAGCGCATTCGCTTGAATAACGCCAACCTCGTGTTGGCCTACCGGGGGTAACGATCAGCACATGGTTTCCGATTCACTCGAACTCGCCCGCAAGGAATTTCGCGATTCATTGACTGAAGCCGGGTTGCTCGTCCCGCTCGGGATCGACGGGTTGTATGGCCGCAGCGGTGCCTTCGAGAAGATCATCGATGGTATCGACATCGCGGTCCGCGCCAAAGGTGCCGAAGTGCACGGTGACAATGCGGTGGTTCTGCGTTTTCCACCGCTGTATCCGCGCGAGGCGTTTGAGAAGACCGACTATATTGCGTCCTTTCCGAACCTCACCGGCGCCGTGTCGACATTCACCGGCGGCAACGCCGAGCACCGGGCCCTGCTGGCTGATCGTGATGCCGGCATGTCCTGGGACGGGCATCTGAGTCCGGCCGGAACCATGCTGGTTTCGGCCGCATGCCACCCCAGTTATGGAACGTTGCCGAAGGTGCTGCCGGAAGGCGGTGCGCTGATGGACATCTACGGCTACTGCTTCCGGCACGAACCAGCGATCGATCCCGCACGGATGCAGGCCTTCCGGATGCATGAGTACGTTCGTGTCGGTTCGCCTGAACAGGCTGAGGTGCACCGTAATTCGTGGGTGGCGCACGGCATGGACGTACTGACATCGCTCGGGGTCGATGCCCGCTCGGAAGCTGCCAATGATCCTTTCTTTGGGCGAGCCGGCCGGATGCTGGCGGCCAACCAGCGTGACGAGAACTTGAAGACTGAGTTGGTTGTGCGCCTCTACGGGGATCTCGACGAGGGCACCGCAGTTGTCTCAGCCAACTGTCACCGTGACCACTTCGGTGAGACCTTCGGCCTCTCGACTTCCGATGGTGCGACGGCACACAGCGCCTGCGTCGGGTTCGGGATGGAGCGAATTGCGCTGGCGCTCCTGGTGACTCATGGTCTCGAGACGGATTCGTGGCCAGCCTTGGTCCGGAAGCAACTCGGATGGTGACAGGGCCGTCCATCGCTGAACCGATTGCTAACAGTCGATATGCGCTATGCGTTGATCCAACCGCTCAGATGCATCGTCCTGCCCTCACGGCATGAAGCGGAGACGGTCGACACCGGCAGTGTCGTCCAGTTTCGTGTGCCGACGACCGAGTGCGACGCCAACCATGGTGAGGATCAACATCCCGGTAACGCCGGGGAGTGCACCACTGATCAGACATCCTCCTCCCGGTATATCCGGATCTGACAGCCCCGGAATTGGTGCCTGCGAGGAGACTGTAAGGGGACTGCGCACGCCATCTGCTGGCGATGAATAAGTCGGCATGAACCGGGTGATATCGACGGCTTGTAGCGTGCCCCACCGTGATGGGCCTGCTACCACGTCGGTGTCTCTGGTGGTGGCCGGCCAGGTTCGCCCGCGGACAGCGCGCCGCACGCTCACCGGTGCGATGTCAGCCGATGGCATTGAAAGGTCGCCTCGCTGCCGTGCACTCGACTGCGGGCTGGATGTCAGCGCGGAGTTCATGGAAATCGGGAAGATCGTGGTGTCCTGCTGACGAAGCGAACGGGCATCGACTCGACTGGGTTCGTTAGATCCGGCAACTGGTTGATCCGGAGATAGCGGCGCGGTCTCCAGTGGGCGGCTCTTGTTGGTTGGTGCCTTATGCGCGGGTACGTTGGCCGTACGCAGCGATTTACGCGGTCGGGGAGACGGATTGGCGGACATCAGCGGTGTCTGCTGGGCATCACGGCCATCACTCATCGCTTTCGACACATGTGCACCGTGTACCGAATGACCATGTGAGGCGCCCGATGCCGCTGGCCGTGCATCGTTCACCAGCGGCGGCGGCTGATCTGCCTTCGCTGACGGGGAGGCGACAATTCCGACGACCAAGCCCGCGACCGTCAGCGAAAGCGCCTTGCCCTGCCGCCTGGTTGATTTCATCACAACCGTCCCGAGTCATCGGACTGTTGCCTGAAGCCGATAGTGGGCTCGGACTGGCGGCCGAGGTGCCCACGGCCGCATCTCCTCACGAGCCTGAACCTCGAGCGAAGTTGATCGGGGTCGGTCTCGCTCGAGGTCCAGGAGTTTTGTGGGCAGGTTGCCACGGTTGTCAGTAGGCGCCGCTGCCAGTCAGGACGGTACGGACAGTTTTGGCGATGATGAGCAGGTCTTGTAGTAGGGACCAGTTTTCGACGTACGAAAGGTCCAGGCGCACAGCGTCTTCGACCGCTAGGTCGGAGCGTCCGCTGATTTGCCAGAGTCCGGTGAGGCCGGGTTTGACGGTGAGGCGGCGGCTGACGAGGTCGTCGTAGGTGTCGACTTCGCGGCGGACTTGGGGTCGTGGTCCGACGACGCTCATGTGTCCGGTGAGGACGTTGAGGAATTGGGGGAGTTCGTCGATGGAGTATTTGCGGATGATTTTGCCGATGGGGGTGACACGGGGGTCGTCTTTCATCTTGAAGAACATGGCACCACCGCCGTTGGCAGCGATCAGGTCGGCTTGGCGGGTGTCGGCGTCTTGGTACATGCTGCGGAACTTGGTCATCTTGAACGGGATGCCGTCGAGGCCGATGCGCTCCGCCTTGTAGAAGATCGGGCCACTGCTGGTGAGCTTGACGGCCAGCGCGGTGACGAGCATGAGCGGGGCCACCGCCAGTAGCGCGGCACCGGCGAAGGCGATGTCGAAGGTGCGCTTGATGAGCGAATTGGCACGGCTGTATTGGGGTTTGGTGATCTCGAAGACGGCCATGCCGGCGACCGGGCGGCTGGTGAGGCGTTGGTCGGCGATGTCGATGAGGCCGGGAGCGACCATGAGATCGATACCATGAGTTTCCAGTTCCCACATGAGCCGGCGGATGTCGGTGGGGCTGAGATGGTGGGTGGCTGCCAGGGCGACAGTGTCGGCGTTGGTGTGCAGGACTGCGGCAAGGATGGCTTCGTCGGTGCCGACGATGGGGATGTCGCGGCCGGCGATGGTGATGACTTCCTTGGCGTGGGTGGGTCCCATCGGGGTGCAGAATCCGGCGACGTGGTACCCCGCCCACGGATCCTTCGCGAACTCGGTGGCGATGTCCGCGGCGGCACTCGTGGCGCCGACAACGAGGAGGCGGCTTTGGTTGTAGCCATGGCGGCGCTTGTTCGCGTGGATCTTGCGCCAGATCCAGCGGGTGGCGATCAGACCGACCAGACCCGTGGGCAGAGCGATGGCCAGGTAGCCGCGCGAGATGTCGAAGTGCAACAGCGTCGAGGCGATGGCGATTAGGCCGAACAGCTGCAGCGTGGCCGCAGCGAGGGTGACGTATTCATCGAATCCGCGGCCGACGATTTTGGCTGATCGGCTGCCAAGGGACAGAAAACCCATCCAGGCGATGGCGATGATGGCGGACACGACGAGGTAGCGGATGTGGGGACCGCCGTCGAGGGAGACGTAGACAGGGCGCGCGTCGGCACCGGCGAAGCGGAAAATCTGCCCGAGGATGACGGCAGAGGAAATAACGAGTGCGTCGCTGAAAATAAGCTGGCGTGCATATTTTGCGTGACGTTGCTCACGGATTGACCTGCCCCGGTTGCCGCTTGTGGTAGCCGGTGGTGGCTGCAGATTGAGCTGGTTTGTTGTGTCGACCTGACCGGTGGACGACTTGATTACCGACTTTACCTGCGCATTTTCTACGGTTGGTGTCGACATGGCTACCGGGGCGCTCTCTGCTGGGCGGGACTCACTCGGCGGGTTCGATCCCTGGCTGCTTGCAGGATTCACCTGCCAGTTCAGGATCCACACGCGGACCGACGGTGGTCTCGCGTGATGCTGTATCTGTTAACGAATGCGATTTGCAGCAAATTTATACCTAAGGGTTGAAACAGGCAAGTAGGACACCTAATCAACACGTGTTACGGCCATCACATCTGGCCTCAGACCCATGTGAGACGAGACCTGACTGCTCTGGGGCGTCAGGAAATGCGGATGATCTCGAGGGGGACCGTGCGCGTCAGGGTGAAACCCATCGCCTTGTAGAGCGTCTGAGCCGGGTTGTCGCTCGAGGTATGGAGGAACGGAGTTTCGCCGCGCTCGCGGATGCCGTGTGCGATCGCGCGGATCAGGCGGGATGCCAGGCCCTGTCCGCGGGCTTCGGGGGCGGTGCAGACTGCGCTGATTTCCGTGTAGCCGGTCGGACGCATCCGCTCGCCGGCCATCGCAACAAGCGAACCGTCGGCGGTACGGATGCCGAGGTACGTTCCGAGTTCGATGGTCCGGGGCAGGAACGGCCCGGGTTTGGTCTGCTCGACGAGAGCGGTCATCTCGGGTACGTCGGCCGCTGTGAGCGGTATCGCCGCCGGTTCGGGCGCGGTATCGACGCCGCTACCTTCAAATTGGACCAAACCGAATGTCTCGACGACGGACCATCCCGCGGGCAGTGGCGTGGCGCGGTCGCGAAGTACCGCAATCTTGGTGGGCCCGGCCAGGCGGGCGACGTGGCTGTAGTCCTCGTCGGTCAGCTCGCGTGGGTGACCATAGAACACCGACACGTCCGGGTGATATCGCTGGATTCGTCCGCTGACTTCACGGAATCGGCTGTGCGGGCCGTCCAGCGCGGCGTTGACGGGATCGGCGAGCACATCGGTCACGTCTCGATCATCCCAGACGGCGAGACGGCGTCAGGACGCCGCTGGCGACGGCCCTGCCGGGAAGGCTTTGGATTCACGAGGATTGAATCGCGTTTGTAGCCCTGCCTATTCCCAACCATTCTGGGCGGGGAGGCAGAAGATAGACTGCCCGACCATGCCCTCGCTTGCGACCTCGGCGCGCAACCTGTTCGCCATCACGCTCGGCGATGGTGTCTGCCCACCGGAGCCGACCGAGCATGTGGTGCTGTTCGATGAACCGCACCGCCAACTGCGGCGCTACGGCCAGTCGGACGGACGCGAGTCCGCACTGGTGCCGGTTCTGCTGGTACCACCACTGGCCGCTTCGGCGACCTGCTACGACTTGTCGCCGGGTCAATCGCTGGTGGCTCACCTGCTGGAACAGGGCCGTACCCCGTATGTGGTCGACTACGGCGAAATCGGCTGGGCTGACCGGCATCTCGGTTTGGAGGCCTTCTTCGCAGACATCCTGCCGGAAGCCATCGAGCGGGTGCTCATCGATTCCGGGGCTCAGGAACTCGACCTGATCGGTTGGAGCCTCGGCGGCACACTCAGCCTGTTCACCGCGGCTGCCAACAAGGACCTGCCCATCCGTTCGATCACCGGCATCGGCACGCCGCTGGATTACGGCCGAATCCCCGGCTACCCGGAAGTCCGACGAATCACCAAGCCCACCAACGGCTATGCGGTCACCACCGTCCTGCGCGCCATGGGCGGGGTGCCCGCTCCGGTGGTGCAGGCCGCTTACCGCGCGACGTCCTGGGATCGCGAACTCAAGCGACCGTGGTTCGTCCTCAACAACCTGGGCAACACCGAAGCCTTGGCCAGGGCCGAAGTGATCGACCGCTTCCAGGACGCGTTCCCGGGATATCCGGGGCGCGCCGTATCTCAGATGTGGGGCCGGCTGATCTACCACGACGAGATCGCCACCGGCGTCGTCAATGTCGCGGGCCGGACCCTTGACCTGACGTCATTGACACTGCCGATCCAACTGTTCGGCAGCCACCGGGACGCCATCGCGCCGTGGGAATGCGTGCACAACGGGGTGACCATGCTGAAGTCGGCCGATGTTCGGTTCGCCACTGTGGAAGCCAGCCATCTCGGCTTGGTCGCATTGTCGGCCGGTGTCACCGAGACGTGGCCGGCGATCGACGACTTCCTGAAGGAACTGGACAGCCGTTAGGAGTGTCTGCCGGCGGCCGTTCTATTCGGGCTTGAGGTGGCGCCACCAGCAGGTGATGTACAAGCTCATCGAGGCCACCAGTGTCACGATCACCCAGAGCACTACGGACACGTCGATCCACGTTCCGATGGGTGGAGCGTCGGGCAGCGCGTTGCGCAGCGGCACCACTGCGAAAAGCATTGCGGCAAACCATGTCGTCATGGGCGGCTGAAACTTGCGGCGGTTGCGTGCGGTTTGTACCGCGACCACCGCTCCCAGTACGGCAATCGTGACGAGCGCGCCGACGAGGACTGCGGCGAATGCGGCTGTGCTGGGGGAGCGCTGCGCCTTGACGCGGTAGACACCCGGTGCGGCGTCGTTGCTGCCGGCCGGAATGTGGAACATCCATCCGGGCACCCGATCGAAGAACGCGGGCGTCACTCGTATCGGTACGTGTGACGCACCGCGAAACAGTTCGACGGTGATCGGGCCCGAGCGGTAATGGTCGAATGGATAGCTGCCAGGGTCGCCGGACAGGATCAGCGCCACGGGAAAGACGTCGGGCACCATGCCTTTCGTCCATGTGCGGCGGGTCGGTGTCACTGCGGATTGCACTGCGACACTGAGATCTTCGGTAAGGCTGTGCGTTTGCGGGTCCAGCAGCGCCGGACCGGGAACGACGGTCACGTTGGCCACCATGTCGCCTTTGACCGAATGGACCTCGTTCAAGTCGATGGTGACGGTGGTGCCATCGCCTGTCGGTATCGGCTCGCTGATTTGGCTTGGGTGTCCGAGGCCGGTCCTCGCGTACAGTGCGATCGTCGTGAGATACAGGGCGACGATGACCGCCACGCTGGCGACTACCCGGACTTTCATAGGCGACCCTCCCGCATAATTGACAGCAGTGTAAGTCAGGTGCTGCGGTGCGCGTCGGTATACCGTTGCCTCAACGCTCACGCGTCGCGCAGATTGTCGGGATTCAATGGGTGCCATCACGCCCCGCGACTAAGGCCGGACGTGGCTTTCGGTCGAGCTTATCGTCGGGCGGTGGCAGCGACGTTGCCTGCGAATGACCAACTCCATTGCGGCCCATGGCTATTCGTCACAGTGACGAATAGCCATGGCTGAACCCGCACTACAGAATGGGGGCGGCCGGGGCGACCCTGTCGACATGTCGATCCTCGGGCGGCGCTCGACCCATTCAGGCTCACAACGCGAGGTTGTGT
Organism: Mycobacterium sp. SMC-21; assembly: GCF_045310825.1. Classification (NCBI taxonomy): domain Bacteria; kingdom Bacillati; phylum Actinomycetota; class Actinomycetes; order Mycobacteriales; family Mycobacteriaceae; genus Mycobacterium; species Mycobacterium sp. SMC-21. Next base: position 133,123 of record NZ_JBJIAO010000005.1, read on the forward strand.
GGCCGACCGTCACTCCTGTCCGTTCTCATTGATTCTGGGGCATTCTCATTGAATCTGGGGTAAGTGCGTGTCTTTCTCATTGAATCTGGGGCACGAGGCTTAGCGTTTATGTGTGCTGACGTCGGCTGTTTCGGCTGGGCCAGGTGTAGCGAGTGCAGTGGACTTGGAGTTCAACACCCGCGAGGGATGCACGCGGCAATCGCTGGACCGATGTGCTGCAACCCGGTTTGAGTTGGACTGTTCACCAGTGCGGAATTTCCCCTCGTTTCGAGGTCAGCGTAACTTTCCCGGGCTGTGGTGGTTCGCCACAACCGGCGCACATGTAGGTCACGAGTCCTGGGTAGAACGTGACCAGTTGATGGCGTTGGATGCCGATCCGGATGTTGTTGGTGTTCTGTCGCAACCATTTTGGATTCATTGGCGTGACGGCACGCGGCATGCTCCTGACTACTTCGTGCGGCGCCGCGATGGATCTGTCGTCGTAGTCGACGTTCGTGAGGACGACCGGATCTCTGACGCTGATCGGGACGTGTTCGATCGGTCTGCCGCCACGTGCGCGATGGTCGGTTGGGATTACCTGCGTGTCGGTTCCCTCGATCCAGTGCTGCGGGCGAATCTACGTTGGTTGTCGGGTTATCGGCATCCGCGAGTATTGAAGATCGGTTTGGCTGATCAACTGGCGGAGGTCTTCGCTCGGGTCCGTCCGTTGATGGCTGGTGTGCACGCGGTCGGGACTCCTTTGGTGGTGCTGCCCGTACTGTTTCATCTGCTCTGGCACGGCCGTTTAGTTGCCGATCTGCAAGGAGCGGCACTTGGCGACGACACGGCGATTGGCCTCGGGACCGGGTGGTGACCTGACGTGCGAACGGGTGTCGTCCGAGAGGGAGACGAAATCCGTTTATCAGCAGGTGTTTTCACCGTCGTAACCCTGTCGGGCGGATCAGCTCGACTGGTTGACGCTGTCGGCGAGCAGATTGTGGTGCCGCTCTCGCAGCTGATGGTTGATCCGGCATTGGAATTGGTGTCGGGGTCGCGACCGCCACTGTGTTCTGAGGAAATGCTGGCTGGCATTCCCGAGGCAGCCGTCGAGCAAGCACGGTGGTGGGAGCGCCACATCGTGGAGATCCTCAGCGGCCGCCCGCCTGGGACGGCCGCGGGCATTCGTCCCCGCCCAGAGTTCGACACGGCGAAACGATCTCTGCGGCAGCGTGAGCTGGCCAAGTTGGACGAGCTGCGTGCCGCCGGCCACGACGTGAGTCGGAATGCGTTGCAGCGTCGCCGATTTGCCTACGAACGGGACGGGCTCCTGGGAGTGGTTGACGGGCGCCATAATCGGCGGCGCGCGGTATTCGGCCGTGTGGACGACCGTGTCGTCGCCGCGGTGCGGGATGCGATCGAGGGCGAGACCGACCTGTCAACGGGAACGGTGCAGCGTCTGCAACGGCGGGTCGCCAAGACGCTGGTGGCCACCTATGGTGCCGACGACGCGCCCGCGCTGCCGTCGCAGCCCACCTTCTACCGGCTGGTCAAGCGCCTCGCGGAAGGACGGCACACGTTCGGGTCAGCACGGACGCGGCGATCGCTGTCCAAGCAGCCCGATGGCCCATTCGGGTCGATCACCGTGGTGCGCCCCGGCGAGATGGTGGAAATCGATTCAACCCTTCTGGATGTACGGGTAGTGCTCGATGACGGCATGGTAGACCGAGTCGAGCTGACTGCGATGGTCGACAACGCTACGCGGTCCATCCCGGCCGCGGTGCTGCGACCGACGACCAAAGCAGTGGACGCGTCACTGCTCTTGGCGCGGGCATTGACGCCCGAACCGATGCGCCCGGGATGGGCCGATGCGCTGCGGATGTCCCGGTCGGTACTTCCGCACCACAGCCTGACCAGTGTCGATCAGCGCCTGGCCGATGCTGCGGCCAGGCCGGTGATCGCTCCCGAGACGATCGTCTGCGATCACGGGAAAGCGTATCTGTCCCAAACATTTCGGCAAGCGTGCTGCACATTGGGGATCAATCTGCAGCCGGCTCATCCCGACTGCCCGACCGATAAGCCGAAGATCGAGCGGACATTGCAGTCGGTGGGCACCCTGTTCGCACAGTACGTGGCCGGTTACGTCGGTTCATCGGTGGAGCGGCGTGGGAAAAACGCCGAGGACGACGCGGTGTGGTCGATGATTGAGCTGCAGGCGCTGCTGGACGAGTGGATCATCGCGGTGTGGCAGAACCGCCCCCACGATGGCCTGCGGGATCCGGTGACGCCGGGGAAAGCGTTGTCTCCCAACGAGAAATACACTGCCCTCGTTGAGGTGGCTGGCTATGTACCGGTCCCACTGGACGCCGACGACTATATCGAATTGCTTCCCGTGCAGTGGCGCACAATCAACAGTTACGGGGTCCGGATCAACCATCGCACCTATGACGCCAAGGCGCTCAACCCATACCGGCGCCAGCATTCCGGGGTCGATGCCCGTAACGGACAGTGGGAAGTGCACTACGACCCGTATGACGTGTCGAGGATTTGGGTGCGCAATCACCACGAAGACGGATGGCTGGCCGCGACGTGGACGCACCTTCGGTCCTCGCCGGTGCCGTTCGGCGAGACACTGTGGCGCCACGCCCGCTCCGTAGCCGACCGCAGAGGGGCCCAGAAGACCCAGGAAGCGGAGATTGCGGCCATCGCGGAGGACTTGCTGGACCGCGCCGCCGCTGGGCCGCAGCAGCAGACGAAAGCCGAGCGCCGAGTGACTGGACGGACCAGCGCCGCGAGCGCCGGCCGGGACTGGCCGGACCCGACGGAATCATCCGAACATCATGGCCCGTCACCGTCGGAACGGGCCGCCGACAACGAGACTTTCGACGATGACGGCGAGATGGCGGAGGTCATACCCCTGCCGGTGTTTGATGCACGCAAGGAGGCCCAAACGTGGCGACTGTGACCGAGATTGCGGCGGTGGGTCAGTTAGAGGATCGCCGCCAGCCGACCACGACGCTGGAGGGCTGGCGGCGTTTTGTTGATGCCGATCCGCCGGAGTTCACGTTGCTCGCCGACGACGAGTGGGCCAGCCTCGGTGAGGACGAGCGGACGGCCTACAACGAGGCCCGGGTTGCGCATCATTCGGAGCTGGTGGTGGTCACCACGTCGGCGATCGAAGCGATCACCCATCAGGGCCGGCTGTTGACATTGCTCAACCAGCGCGAGATCGGGGCCCGGCGCGGGCTGATCATCTCCGGCGGGGCAGCGACGGGGAAAACTACGGCGATCAAGCAACTGGGTCGGTTTCACGAATTGCGCACCCGTGCACGGTTTCCCGGCGATGAGAGCCGGATTCCGGTGGTGTATGTGACGGCCCCGCCGAAAGGGTCGCCCCGCAAGTTGGCGATGGAGTTCGCACGGTTTCTGGGGCTTCCCACGCTCAATCAGCGGATGAACGTGACCGATATTTCCGATGCCGTGTGCCAGGTGCTCATCGATGCCCGTACCGACATCGTGGTGGTCGATGAAATCCACAACCTCAACCTCGACACCCGCGCCGGCGAAGAACTGTCCGACCACCTCAAATACTTCACCGAGCATCTGCCTGCGACATTCGTTTACGCCGGGATCGAAGTGGAACGCTCGGGGCTGTTCACCGGCACGCGGGGACGGCAGTTGGCCGGCCGTTGCGGGGTGATCCACACCAGCGCATTCCCCGACGCCAAGGAGTGGCGACAACTCGTCGCCGCCATGGAAGGTACCTTGCGTCTGCATCGACACGAACCGGGAAGCCTTGTCGCCCAGGCCCGTTACCTGCACCGCCGCACCGGCGGGATGATCGGCAGCCTGGCCCACTTGATCCGGGCTTCAGCAATCCAAGCGATGCTCGACGGCACCGAGCACATCACCCGCGAGGCCATGGACGATATTTTGATCGACTACGCCGCCCACACGGCCGCGGCCCGCACGGCCAGCTGACGTGGCAACTGTCAGGCCGTGGCCGCGCGGACCACGCCAGCGGCTCCCGCGAACGATCGCACCGTTCCGTTGGGAAGCCGTATCGTCCTACATCGACAGGCTGGCCCGCGCCAACCATATCGGCGTCTCCACACTGCGCGGCCATGTCGCCGAATCATGCGCAGCCCGGCCGCGACCGGACTGGTTGGCCGTCGTCAGCGGCCAACCTGAGCAGGTAATCCGGTCCCGTCTCTGCGGGCTTGCTGGCGACCCCACCGCGCTCAAGCAATATCTCCGCCGCCCTTTGTGTCAAAGATGTATGGCACGCAAGGGAATACACGAACCCGTCTACTGCTACCTGCCTGCACATGTCTCCGTATGCCACCGTCACCGACGCTGGATCGGTTCACCAACGCGCGTTCTTGACGACCAGGTGGATCTTCGTGACCGGCCCACGGTGCTCAGTGCCGGGCGCACGCATCGGCGCTTGGCCCGTCAGTATTCAGAGGTCGACCTTCATGACGCCTTGGGCGACGCCCGCCACATCCTGGTCTTCTGGGCTCACGCAGAGCGTCACGTGGCGGCGGGGATTCTGCAGAATGGCCTAGAAGCGCACGTGGTGGCCTACCCCGATGTGATCGCCGTAGCCGCAACATTGCTCACAGCTCGCCCTCGGGTTGAACAGCCCAGGACGCCAACGGAACCCGCCTGGCCGACGCTACTGCTCGACCGCATCAACGAACGCACCGGCGCCCACCATGCCGACGCCACCCCCGTCGAGCAATGGGCGCAGTACCGACGCCTATTCGCCACTGCCGTATTGACGACACGCTCAGACGGCGCAGAACTGGCGTGTCGCGCTTAGGGGTCGGCAGTCTTGAATGTGCCTTATCAGTAAGGCACTTGTGGTGTGCATCTGACTGTGTCCGACGGTTGTATCTATCGGCTTTCTAATCGTTAGGGACAGTGGTATCTGGCTGGGTGTATCGGCCGGTGAATCATCACCGGCGGCGCTGCTTGCCGGTGATTGGCCGGCGGTGGGTGGTCCAGCACGCGGCCACCGCGCTGACCACCACAGCGAAGGCGGCAATGACGCTGGCCGGGAGGGCGTGGTCCTGCAGCCATCCGGTCGCGGTGGCCGACCAGCCGGTGAGCAGGTTGCCGCCGCTGGCGGTGTGCCCGGTGGCCGCGGGCAGCCAGTACCACGCGAGGTAGGCGCCGGTGGCGATGAGGACAACGGCGGTGACGCGGGTCCCGTGGCGGGCGAGGATACCCAGATGCCGGGTCAGGGCCGTGCCGGCGATGGCGGTGCCGACGCTGACCAGCATCAAGATGGTGGCGGCACCGGCTGTGTATGCGGTGAACACTGCCAGCAGACCGCCCCATCCGCTGGTGGCCTGGGCCTGGGCGATCACCGCGAGCAGTACCCCGAAGGTGCAGGACAGTGACGCCAGGGCGTAGCCGATTCCGGCCGCGAGCACACCACCGGCTGTTGGGGAGTCCGGCCGATGACGCGTCCGGGCAGGCATACGCAGACCGATGGTGCGGCCGGTGAGCATGAAGCCGCCCAAGATGGCCAGGGTGAGCCCGATCGTGATCCCGAGCCAGGGAGCAGCCGTCACCAGGGTCCGGGCACCGGCACTGATCGCGATACCGGCGAGGGTGAGGGTGCCGGTGAACCCGATGGTCAGGACGGCCCCGGTGCGCAGTGCCCGGGCCAGCCGCACGAGCACCGCATCGGTGCCGCCGGTGGCGATGGTGCCGGTGATCCACGCCGGTAGCAGCGCGAACCCGCAGGGGTTGACCGGGGCGAGCATGCCAGCGGTAAACGCGAGCGCGAGCAGGTTCACCGTGCGGCGCTGCTGCCGAGGGCGGCCAGGATCTGATCCTGGGACGGGGCGTGGCCGCGGTAGCTGATCTGCCCGGACGGGTCGATGACGAGGGCGGTGGTCGGCGCGGTCACCTGGTAGCGGCTGGTCAGGGCCCCGTTAGTATCGACGACCGCGGGCAGGCTGGTGCCGCCGATCTGGTCCAGGAAGTGGCGAACATCGGCGGGTTTCTCGGTGGGGACGATGTCGACGGCTAGGAACTTGGCGCTGCCTCCGGCTTTCTCCACGGCCGCCCGAGCAGCGGCCAGGGATTTACCGCCGCCGACGCATTCGCCGCACCCGTAGGAGAAGAACAGGATCGCGGTCGGGGCGGCAGCGGGCAGTTCGACGGTTTTGCCGTCCACCGTGGTCAGTGTCGCCGCCGTCGCCTGGGTTGTGGCGTTGGCGTGTGGCGGTGAGGTCGGATTGCTGGTTGTGGCCGATTGGCCGCACGCGGTCAGCGCGCCCGCTGCCAGCATCACAGCCGTAACGCCCGCCCACCTGTGGGGTGTAAACGAACGCGTTTCAGACATTGTCGATGCTTCCTTTCGTCAGGTCGTCGAGCGTGTGCGTCGCGGGTGAATGGCTGTCGGCGGGACAGCAGTGATCGCCGCGTTGACCGCGGCGGGCGAAGGCGACCACAGCCGCCAGCAGCAGCGCGACGGCTGCCCCGATGACCCATGGATTCTCGAGCAGTCCACACACGGCGGCGAGCGCGCCGCCGGCGATCAGGACTGGCGCGGCGCAACACAGGGCCGTCACCAGCACCGCTGCCGCACCCAGCAGCACGGGATTTCTTCGTGGACGTTGATTCATTGATTTCTCCTCATCAGGTTGGGTGCGGCTGGTCAGCTGCAGCAGCCGGGGTGGGCAGTTGGCGGGGTATGGAGCTGGGTAAGGATTTGTGTGGTCAGGGCTGCGCCGAGTTGGTGGGCCTCAGCGACGCTGACGATCTGACCTTCGGGGTGCTCGGCGAGCCACGGCGCGGCGTCCTGCGCGCAGGTGAAGTAGTGCACCTGGTTGCAGAATGAGGACCGGATCGAGGTGAGGTCGTCGGGGTTGACCAGCGAGACCACCGCGGTCTCGGGCTGCACGCTGGTGACACCGTTTTCGCCGACCGAGACCCTGATCGGGTGCCCGCTGACGGGTGATTCGGATTCGATGCTGGCGGGCCGGTCCAGGATGGTGGGAAAGATGAGGGTGTCCAGGGCGCACCAGGTGTAGAGCTCTTGGCCGGCCACGGTGAATCGGTGGCGGGTCGGGCGCAGGGTCAGGCCCTGGCCGACGATGCGGCCCTGCTCGTCGTATTCGGTGTCGGGTACCGCGGCCAGACGCCGGGTCACCTCGTCAACCGGGAGGCCGACGGCCGCGGCGAGCGCCTCCACGGTGACCGGCTCGCCGGCGGCGAGCAGCCGCAGCAACGGCACCAGCATCGTCGGGTCGAGCCCGGACTCTTCCGGAATGGTCAGGCGGTCAAGGAAATTGGGCATCAGGAACCTTTCGAGTGAGCCATGCGTCAGGATGCGCAGCAGGACAGTCGGGACATATCGGCGCTGAAGGACTGGGCGGCGATTTTGATGCCTTCGGCCATGGTCAGATACGGGGCCCAGGACCCGGCGACCTGGTCGACGGTCATCGCGGCGTCGAGGATGTAGACCGCGGCGGCGGCGATCTCGCCAGCATCCTTGGCGACGGCGGTGATGCCGTGGATGCGGCCGGTGCCGGCGTCGGCGACGAGTTTGATGAAACCGCGGGTGTCTCGGTTGACCACCGCACGCGGCACATGTTTTAGCGGCAGCACCCGGCAGTCGCACCGTGTCCCGGCGGCGAGGAGCTCGGCCTCGGTCGTCCCGGCCGCACCGACCGCGGGGCTGGTGAACGTCACGCGGGGCAGATGGCGGTAGTCGACCCTGCGGCCGGCGTCGGTGAAGATGTTGTCGGCGACCATCGCGCCGTGATGGGCGGCGACGTAGACGAACTCGCGGTGCCCGGTCACGTCGCCGGCCGCCCAGATCCGTGGGTTCGACGACTGCAGCCCGTCGCTCACCACGACCTCGTTGTTCTCGCCGGTTTTGACCTGCACCGCTTCGAGATTCAGGCCGTCGGTGTTCGGACGGCGGCCGGTGGCGACGAGGACTTTCGCGGCACGGAACTGCTGCGTTCCGCCGGTGATGGTCGCGGTGACCGTGACCTGATCGTCGGCCTGCTCGACCTCGCTCACCGTGGCGCGGCGCACCACCCGGATGCCGTCGTCGGCGAACACCTCCAGCAGCGCCATGCCGACTTCCGGCTCTTCCTTCGATGCCAGCGTGGAGCGGACCAGCACCGTCACCGTTGACCCGAGCCGGGCGAACAGTTGCGCCTGCTCCAACGCGACGTAGCCGCCGCCGATCACCAGCAGCGACTCCGGGACCTCGGTGACTTCCATCGCGGTGGTCGAGGTCAGGTAGGCGACGCCCTCGAATGCGGGCGGGATGACTGGGTTCGCGCCGGTGGCGATCAGGTAGTGCTCGGCCTCGATGGTGGCATCGCCGACCTCGATGACGGGCGCGTCCGGGGTTCCGGCGAACCGCGCTTGGCCCTGAATGCGCTGCCAGCCATACGATTCGGCCACGTTGAGGTACTTCTCTGAGCGCAGCGACTCCACCAGATCGTGCGTGCCGGCGATCAGGGCCGCCATGTCCACCGGGCCGGCCGTGGTGGCGATCCCCGGGAACCGGGCAGTGTCGGCTGCGGTATGCCGGGCCTCGGCCGCTGCGATCAGGGCCTTTGACGGCACGCAGCCGGTGTTGACACACGTGCCACCGAAGATGCCGCGCTCGATCATGACGACGGACTTGCCGAGCGCGGTAGCGCGGATCGCCGCGGCCATCGCCGCGCCGCCGGAACCGATGACCGCGAGGTCCAATCCCTGACTCATGCACCCATCCTTGACCTTCAAGTAGGCTTGAAGGTCAAGTGTTCTGAGGAGACATCGTGAGAATCGGGAAGCTCGCCGAGGCGACCGGGGCCACCACCGCGACGCTGCGCTACTACGAAGACGAAGGCCTGCTCCCGCCCGCCGAACGTTCCCCGGCGGGGTATCGCGACTATGCCGCCGACACGATCGCCCGGGTCGGCTTCATCCGACGGGGACAGGCCGCCGGGTTCAGCCTCGCCCAGATTCGGCAGATCCTCGACATCCGTGACAGCGGCCACGCGCCGTGCACGCACGTGCGCGACCTGCTCGACATCCGACTGACCGACCTCGACGAGCAGATCAGCGCACTGGTGGCACTGCGCGAGACCATCGCCCGGCTGCGGCAGGGCGCCGAAAGCGTCGACCCGGAATCATGCAGCGCCGATGACGTATGTCGATACCTCTAGGAGCCACCTCCGTGGCACCGGAGGCATGTATTTCGTCAAGTCCGTTGACCCCGGCAGTCGTCATGAATTTCCGCCCCACTGGAGGTCGTTGGTGCGCGGGAGCGCGGGGCCTGCTGAGCAGTAGGCTCACCCGATGCGGTGGGATTTCACTCGAAGCTGGTCGCATTGGCCGTGCTGAGCCCAGCCACACTCGTTCAGGCGATCGCCACCTTCGCCATCACCAATATCGACGACATCGTGGTCCTCGCGGTGATGTTCGGCCAGGCGCCCGGTCATCGTGGCGCAGCCATCCGAGTGACCGCCGGTCAGTACCTCGGCTTCACCGCCATCTTGGCAGTTTCGGTCGGCGGCGCACTCCTGGGTGCCACGCTGCTTCCTCCAGCCGCACTGCCGTACTTCGGGCTGCTGCCCATCGTGTTGGGGCTGCGGGCGGCATGGCTGGCCTGGCGGGATCGCCGCACCCAACCGGCGCCGACCGATGATCCCGCAACACTGTTGACGCCTGGCACCTGGCAGGTCGCAGTCATCACCTTCGCCAACGGCGGCGACAACATCGGCGTGTACGTTCCGATCTTCGCCGTCTCAACGATCGCCACCATCGGTGTTTACATCATCGTGTTCCTCATCGGTGTGGCCATCTGGTGCGCGGCCGGCCGATATTTCGCCTCCCACCCGATCATCGCCAAAGCACTCTCACGCTGGGGCCACATCGTTCTGCCCGTTGCACTGATCACAATCGGGGCCCTCATCCTCATCAAAGGCGGAGCGTTCGCCCTCTAGCTCGGAGCAACTTCACCACTCAGGGCCAGGAGGCGCTCCTGCATCGGCATGTGTTGGCGTTCAACCACTTTGGTGATGTCCCGGCCCGTATCCGCTATGACAATCTAAAACGGGCGGTGGCCAAGGTGCTCAAAGGCCGCAGCCGGCACCCGAACTACCAACACGAGCGAGCGCACCACAGAATCATGATCGTGTGTCACGAGAGACACGATCACAGTAGTTATACCGAAGACGTACCCGAGCCAACGGAATCGACAGGAGACCATTCCGGCTACCCTGCTGCGCTCGCAGCCGGGCGCGGAAGCAGGGTAGCCCCAGATTCAATGAGAAACGTCGCGATCGAAATTCTCATCCAATCTGGGGCAATGCAGGTCAGACTAGTAAATGTGCCCCAGATTCAATGAGAACGGACATCCGGCGCACCAATGTGACGATGCATCGACATGGGCTATGCCTTTGAAAAACCTTTGCGGGTAACAACATTCAAGCATCCGGCGAGCCGCTGGTGAAACGTCACTGTGACGTATCGTTATTGTCGCACAGGGTGGCTCGATCAGAGTCGTCGCAGCCGAGTGGGTGGCGCTAGTATCTCCGGACGTACCCGGGGTGTCGACGCGTGACAACCGGTCCTTGGAGGAACGGCCGCCGGCGCCGCGACGCTTGTGCGGCTTGCAGCGCGCGGATACGCGCCATGAGTGTTCCGGGTGATGGTTAAGCATGTGATGGTCCGTGAGCGACTCCGCCGATCAGGCGAAGAGATCGACGGTCTTGGTCCACCCTCGCGTACCAGGCGAAAGCCAAACGCCGATAATCGACATTATGTCAGTTACTCGAATAGTGGTCTGCCGTGGTCCGATGCTGCACCCGCCCCGGCCCTTGTCGGATGACAACCTATTTGAGACTTTGACACCCTAGTTGAGACTCAGTGACAGACAGTTGAGACTGTCGGGCCCGTCAGCTTGTCGTACCCCCGCAATATGGTCTGGCTCATGTCCAGTTGCACGTCCGTGGAGTCATCGGCAGATTCGTCGGCGCAGATCGGGATCGACACGGTCTCGTGGATCACCGCCGACGGGAACGAACGATCGGCTGCAGTGTCGCCCGCCTTGCTTCATGAGCATTTCCACCGAGCTCTGCCCTGGCGTTCCGGCGTCCAGTTTCAGAACCGGCTGAATCGGCATTCGCGGCAGTATTTCGCCTCGCAGCGCACGCATGTGTGGTGCGAATCAGGCTTGGAAGCCGAATCATTGCTGTCGCTGGACTTCGACGGCCTGGTTCGCCAGATCGCCTCGCAGCCCATGAAAATCAGCTTCGCCGACGGCTCGACCCACTTCCCTGACTTCTTCGCCACGCTCCGCAGCGGTGACCAGGTCCTCTATGACGTCAAACCATCGGGTCGCATGACCGATGCGACGGTCGAGCAGTTCGCGAAGACGGCGGACGTGTGTCGCACGGTCGGCTGGAAGCATCAGGTGCTGCACGAATTGCACCCGACCAAGCTGCGCAATCTCGAATGGCTTCGTGCAGCACGGCATACGCGTTATCACCCAACGCAGCCCGAGCTTGACCGGTTGGTCGCGGTGTTCGCCGACGGATGCACATTCCGCGACGGAGCGCTCAAAGCCGATCTCAAGCGACCGTATATTGCAGCCGCACATATTCGACATCTGCTGTGGCACAGGCATTTACGCACTGATTTTGACCAGGTTATTACCGAGTCGAGCCTACTTGAAAGCGTCCATGGCGAGTCCCCGATTCTGAGTCCACCCGGAATTAGAGTCGGGTTTGTTGATCCAGATTCAGTTGATTTCGCAGGCCATCGGGGTGTGACTGCACGTACAGACGGCAGCGTACTCGGCGGGTGTTCGGTAGCCCAGCGCCGAGTGCCGGTGCCGCAGGTTGTGGTCAGCCTTGAAGTCCCCGATCACCACTCGGGCCTCCATCAGGGTGTTCCAGTGATTGCGGTTGAGGCACTCCTTGCGTAGTCGGTTGTTGAACGATTCGATGTAGCCGTTGTTCCACGGCGTGCCCGGCGGGATGTAGGACAACCCGACCTTGCCGTCGCAAAACTGTTGCAGCGCAGCCGAAATGAACTCAGGGCCGTTGTCCATCCGCAACACCATCGGCGGCCCGCCGGCCGCGGCGAACACCTTCTCCAACTCGGCCACCAGTCGCTGCGCGGTGATCGACCGCTCGACGATGTTCAGCAGCGACTCACGGGTGTGCTCGTCAAGCATCGACGCGATCTTGATGGCCTTGCCGTCGACGGTGGAGTCGAACTGAAAATCGATGGCCCACACCACCTTCGGCGCATCCGCGATGACCTCCGGTGGGCACGATGACACCCCCGACCGCTTGCGCGGCGAGGTGACCTTCACCTGCAGACCTTCCTCGCGCCAAAGCCGGTGGATCTTCTTCTTGTTCACCTCACGGCGCTCGTCGTACCGCAACGCCGCCCAGGCACGCCGGAACCCATGACACGGGTGTTTGGTGGCGTACGAGCGCAACCAAACCCGCATATCGGCGTCCGGATCGGACGGGGTCAGCGCCATCGGCAGGTTTCTGTAAGTGGAGCGGGCCAGCCCAACGGCCTTGCACGCCAACCGTTCCGACATGCTCAAGGTGTCCTTGAGCATGTCCACGGCGCGGCGCTTGGCAGCTGGGCTCAGAATTTTCCCTTCGCAACCTCCCGCAACGCGTCCTTCTCCAGCTCAGCCTCGGCCAACAGCCGCTTGAGGCGGGCGTTCTGCTCGCGCAGCTCCTTGAGCTCGCGGGCGGCGTCGGTGTCCATCCCGCCGTAGGCGCGGCGCCAGTTGTACAACGTCGCCGGCGATACGCCCAGCTCGGCGGCGATCTCCTCGCCAGTCTTGCCCTCGGCAGCCAACTCGTCCGCGCGGCGCAACTTGCGCACGATGTCCTCCGCGGAATGCCGCTTGCGTCCAGCCATGTATCTCATCGTCCCTTCTCGGCCCGAAACCGGGCCACGGGACTCTAAAACACGCTGGACTCATTCACAGGGAACACGCCATCCACAAGGGAGAACCATGCAACTGCGGAGCGTGAATCTCGGAGATATCGTCACCTGGGATGGCTGCGACTGGATAGTCGACGCCCACGGTGAGCGTGGTACGCGTCTGAACCCCGTGGCAAGCGGCTCGCCCGTCTGGGTCGATCTCGCGACGATCTCCCAGGAAGAGTCCTTCGAGCATCATCATGCAGACACCGAGCATGCCCGGGCGGCGCGCAACCGCGTTGAGCTCGCAATGCTTGCGTCGGAAGTTCGTCAGGATGTCCTGTTCTGGCTGCAACACGTGAACGAGGTGCAGTCCGGCCTGATCGATCCACACGACCCGGATGCCCAGCCGCGTGACGGCTACGGCCCAGAGACGACCCTTGAAGAACGCGTGCAGCGCAAGCTTGCTGAACTCGATGCCGCGGGAATCAAAACGTCGCGGCCAAGCCTGTTCCGGAAAGTCGCCAAGTACCGAACGGAAGGTATCGCCGGGCTCGTCGACCGGCGGCTCCTGCGCCGTCAGGAACCACGGCGAATCGCACCTGAGATCGAGGAAGCCGCTCAGCGTGTCATCGCTGATCATCTCGGTGCAACCAGCCGCGATGTCCTCTATTTCATAGATAAGGTCAAACATCTTGTCCGCCAGGACAATCCGGGGAAAGACGTCAACTGGCCAAGTGACCGCACGATACGACGTTGGCTTACCCCGATGCTGGAAGCAGCCGGCCTGACCAAGACCGCCAGTCACCGCCGATCAGAATCGAACCGGCCAAACCGAGCATTCCAGCCGATCCTCGCTTTCTACCCAGGGCAATACGTCGAGATCGATTCGAACACCCTCGACATCGAAACCGCGATGCCCGACGGCAAGATCATCCGCCCCTACATGACCGCTGCGGTCGACGTCTATTCCGGGAGCGTTGCCGGCTTCCACATTCACGCCGGTGCGCCATCGTCTACCGACCACACCGTGCTTTTCGCTCGGATCGCTGCACCACGTCGTGCCATTGATCGCATGAATCCGGCACTGTGGCTGTCGAATTCGAAGACGCTCCCTTCGAGTGAAATGATCGCGATGGGACAGGCCGCCGGGGATGCTCCGGCGATGCCGTTCATTTCCATCGAGACGCTGACTATGGACCGCGGCAAAGACTTTCTGGCCAGCCGGGTCGCCGCAGAAATGCTCGGGTGGAGCGTCGTGGACGCACCACCGCATTCTCCGACGGCGAAGCCTCATGTCGAGCGGTTCTTCAAGAGCATGAACAGCCTGTTCCTGTCGCGCCTGGATGCCTACGTCGGCAACTCCCCTGACCATCGTGGCCGCAACCCGCGCGCACCAATACCTTTCACGCAGCTGGTCGACGGCATGTGGTCGTTCATCGTCACCGTCTATCAGAATCGTCCGCACAAGGGACTGGTGCTTCGCGAACATCCGGGACGGACGTTTACGCCGAACCAGATGTACTCGGCGACCTTCGACGCCAGCGCCGGTATCCCGATCCCGATCTCCCAGTCCGACTACATCTCACTGATGCCCCGGCACGACCGGACTTTCCAATCAGACGGCATCCACCTGAGCAACGAGATCTACGACTCCCCCGATCTCAACGAAGTCCGGGGACGGCCAGGCAAGCACGAGATTCGTCAAGATCCCTATGACACAGAACGGATCTGGGTTCGCCACCCCGACAACGGTGAATGGATCACTTGCTTCGCGCGATCAATTCGGCTCGCCGCCCTGCCTTTCGGTACGAGCACCACCGCGAGCCTCTCCGCGACGGCCCAGGCGGACGATCCGCACACTCAGTGGGCGCAGGACTTCCTCGACGCCGAATCTCATCGTGTGAAAGCGACACGCTCTGGCACCGACAAGGGCACACAAAGGACCTCGTCGGGCAAAGCCGCGCAGAAGAAGGCCACAAAGAGTGCTGCCGAACGTGCTAATCGCAAACGTGACCCGCTCCCCCGCCCAGCAGCTGTCGAACCAATGCAGCTTCCGACTGCCGTGCCGGTGCGTGAACACCCCGACGACTATACGGTTGCATGAAAGGCCAAAGACGATGATCCACAACGCATTTGCGACACCTGGCCGCAAGACAACCTTGGAAGGGCTGCGTCAGCGGATCGATAACCGCATCATCCGGCCGGACGTCCTTAGCCGCACCGACTTCGACCGGTGCACCGAAGCTGAACAGGTTCTCTATGACGACCAGCGGCTGCAATGGTTCAGCAACGGACTGATCGTGAGGACCCCAGCGCTGCGGCGACTGACCATGACCGGATTATCACTACTGCGCGTCCATGACCCCAGCACCGTGGGTGAGCGTGGCATCGTCCTGACCGGCCCGCCACACATCGGGAAAACCACTGCATTGATCCGCCTCGCTGCCGAAGTCGAGCAGTGGGCAGGCAAACGCGCGCCCGACTTCCGGGAGACCGGACGTGCACCCGTGGCCTACATCGAAATGGAGCCGAAGGCATCCCCGAAGTCGATCGCCAGCTCGATCCTCAACTTCTACGGGATCCCGCATAACTTCAAGTCCGCCACGCAACACCAGCTCACCGATCAGGCTCTCGACGCTCTGCGTCGGCGACACACCCAGATGCTGATCATCGACGAGCTTCAGATGCTCAAACTCGACGGCAAGACCGGTGACGATGCGGTCAACTCCTTGAAGACGATCATGAACGACTCGGGGGCGATCTGCGTATTCGCCGGCGTCGACCTGCTCGAAGGACTCTCCAGCCGGCCAGCAGAGCAAATCATGGCCAGATGCCAAGTGACACAGATGCGTCCATTCCTCAGCAGCGACGACACCTCACGCGGTCACTGGGCCTCGCTGGTCAACTCACTCGGCGACGCAATGCATTTGCTCGATGCCGAACCCGCTCATCTCGCCCCCTACGCCGACATCCTGCTGACGATGACTGGAGGAAAAATCGGCGACCTTCGAAGCATTCTTGCCCTCGCGATGGCGAACGCGATCACCGACCGTGATGACACTGGCAGCGAGATCATCACGCAGGAGCACCTTGTCGGGGTCGGGCAGATCGGCGTTGCATGAATCTCGACGAGCTGCCACGCCAGTCAGTGCCCGTCCGCCCGGTTCACCTCGAGACCCCTGGGTCGTATTTCACGCGGCTATGCACAGCGAATTCAATCGACCGTCCGTGGATGGAAACGATTGTCCGACAACGACGGCGCACCGGAGGCTGCGGTGCGCGCGAACTCGGAGTCATGATTTCCGAATTGGGTGGACCCGAACCTGGAAGATTCGAATCAGCGCACGCATGGGCGCTCATCGGGCACCGGAACCTCCGCGGCCCCTGGGACAAGCAGTCCACCAGCGGCACCGCATGCCTGTCATGCACCGCCGGCACAGCGGTAGCGACCTACCCCCACATCCGATTCGCCTTTTGCCGTCGGCACGGCCAATGGTTAGGCAAACTTCAACGCGCTGCCGTCCTCGACGCCGACCTCTGGAAGGCCGAGCAGGCCCTGCGCCGCATGGTCCGATCAGGGGACGTAACCCGGGAGCTGTACGAAGGCACCTGGGACGCCGTACGCGACCATGCGTACATGATTGGTGAGAACGCCCAGCCAGAAAGACTCCGGCGAGCTCTTGACCAACCCAAATTCACCGTCGGTACCGATGACCGGATCGCTCTGTTCCCGCAGACCGTGCTGGCGCTTCGCGCCGTGACTCGACCTCAACTGATCACCTTGGCCAATCAAGGCAGCCGCAAGCGGCACGAGGTCAGAAGCGCCCTGACTGACAGTCTCGATTGGGCTGGAGACGACCGATGGTTGCTGGTCAAGAATCTGCAGGAACTGCTTCAATCACACGTCCGCAGTGTGGCTTGACTATCGCACTCCTCGGCGCCGCAACTTTCCGAGTCCCCTGGGGACCTGCTGAATCGGCGCGGATCACCGGCTCCTGGTCCGTGGACTTCATCGGCTTCTCGTCCGTTGCGGTGTAACCCACCCAGTCACACCCGGCTCGATTAGGCCACGCCCGGAAAAACCCAGTTAAAACGGCCCGACCTCCGATAAGCTCTGAGGCCGTTGACCTGCCCGGGTCACGCTGTCCGAGGGAGGATCGACGTGGCTGAGCCGTGGCTGTCCGCAGACGACATCGCCGCACACCTCGGGATCACCAAGGACACCGTGTACACCTGGATCGCTGAGAAAGCCATGCCGGCCCACAAGGTTGGGCGCCTCTGGAAGTTCCAAGCAAGCGAGATCGACGACTGGGTGCGCCGTGGCGGTGCGGCGGGGGAAGGCGTCTCATGACTGCTCAATGTCAGTGGCTCCTGCTGCAATGACACCCGGGATGGAGTGCATCGCATCGGGCAGTCGAGATGCGGAGCTGTGGACTGATGGCGCCGTGTGCGTGTGGGGAAGGAGAAATACCGAGAGATGACGAGTTCCCGTATCGCTGAGAGCGATTCAGTCCTCGGCACGCTGCGGACAACTGCGAGCCATACGATCGGCATCCCCCACCTGGTTGAGCTTCTGCGCGAGGTGCCGTCGGATGCGCCCGCCGAGCGGTACCGCGAGGCGGTCGTAGAAGGCAACGTCCTCGGCCGTCCAACTCAGGCCGGTCGGCAGCGTTCGTTCCGCCATCTCCGCGAGCTGTACTTCTTAGACCCTGGCCGCTCGGAGTTCGCGGCGCTGCGGCACTTCTGGAACATCGACCCCTCGTCGCGCTCGCTCCTTGCGGGGCTTCTGGCCTTCACCCGTGACGAGGTGCTTCGCGCTTCGTTCGCCGCGATTTCGGACCTCCCTGCGGGTTCGAGCGTGACGTCGGCAGACCTAACCGAAGCTGTTGCCGGACAGTTCGGCCACGAAATGTCGGCGTCGACGCTGGCGAAGACTGGTCGCAACACCGGGGCTTGCTGGACCCAGACCGGCCACCTCGCGGGTCGCGCCAAGAAGGTGCGGACCGAAGTGGAAGCCCGCCCGGCGGCCATCGCCTACGCGGCATACCTGGGGCACCTCGCCGGCGGGCGTGGCCTCGGCGTTCTCGACAACCCTTGGTCGCAGATCCTCGAACTCGCACATGGCCACTCCTTGGAGGCGCTGCGGGACGCGCACACCCAGGGACTCGTCGACCTCCTCGTCGCAGGCAACGTCATCGATGTATCGTTCCCCGCCGTAGGTGGTGCTGGATGAGCCCAGTCGCCGATCTTGTCGATGCGTACAAAGCCGAGTTGTCCCTAACGTGGCAGGACAACGTCTCAGGCGGTGAGCGCGTCTGGATGCTGGTCTACCCGCCTGACCTGGAACGCCGGATGCGGCACGCTCTTCCGAGCATGGAGTTGACGACAACCCAGGCGGGCCGCGACTGGCTCGTCGTTGACGTCAGCGATGACTTTGGGCGCTGGCTGTCTTCGCATCGGCATGCGGAGGCGTTCTACGAGGAGCCGAGCGATCTCACGCAGTCGATCCTCGACCAGTTCGAGACGACATTGGTCACGCGCATCCGCGATGCCCTCGAAGCGGCTCCCACGAATGCCGTCGTGGCACTGGTGGGGATCGGTTCGATCTATCCGTTCCTCCGGGCATCGAGCGTGATCAAGTCCGTCGATTCCGCTGTGACTGGCCGCCTCCTCGTTCTCTTTCCTGGGCTTCACGACTCGGAGACTCATTCATTCCGCTTGCTCGACGCGCGCGACGGGTTCAACTACCGCGCCCGCGTCATCGATCCGCAGAAGGACATCTCGTGACGATCAACAACGATCTTTTCGTGCGGCCCCCGCTGAGCTTCGAAATTCCGAACGACGGTGTCACCAATGTCGACCGTCCCGAAGACTCCAACCAGTGGGATGTCCTCAAGTACGAATTGGAAAGCTTTGTCTGCGAGGGCGAGTATGAGCACGGTCTCCAGCGCATCCTCGACTCCTACACCGGTCACCGGAACCGAACGACACAGCCTGCTGTCTGGGTTTCGGGGTTCTACGGCAGCGGTAAGTCCCACCTAGTCCGCGTTCTGCAGCACCTGTGGGCCGACACGAAGTTCCCGAACGGCGCGACTGCGCGAGGGCTGGCCAACACCTCGCAAGGCATCCAAGACCAATTGACCGAGCTGACGACGCTCGGCCGCCGAGATGGCGCCGCCCCGTGGGCGGCCGCAGGAGCGCTTGACCGCAGCGGCGACACCCTCAACTCGGTGTTTCTCTCCATCGTCCTCGGGGCAGCTGGGCTGCCCACGCGTGTCGCGCCCGCTCAAGTGGCATTGTGGCTGGCCGACAACGGGCACCTTGACGCTGTCCGCGAGCACATCGTGGCCGATGGCGGCGACATCATCGAGGAACTGGCCGAGTATCACCTCAGCAGGCAGCTGGCGAACGCCATCCTCGCGGTCGATCCGGAGTTTGCGAGCTCGGCGAAGGATGTGCGCGGCCAGCTGAGCAGCCAGTTCCCGACGAGCGCACGCTCATTCTCCACGGATGAGACGGTCGAACTACTCAAGAAGATCCTTCAATACGCCGGCGACGGACACATTCCGCCGTCGCTGATCGTCCTCGACGAGGTGCAGCAGTACATCAGCGGCGACGGCGGCCGAGCTATGGAGGTTCAAAACCTCGTCGAGTCGGTGTCTCGCGAACTCGACGGTCGGGTACTACTCGTGGCAACGGGCCAGCAAGAGTTGACGGCCGACTCGACGCTCCAGAAGATCCAGGACCGCTTCACCGTCAAGGTCGTCCTCAAGAACCAGGACGTCGACGCCGTCGTCCGCCGTGTGCTGCTCAGCAAGGAGCCCGCGAAGAAGTCCGGTCTCGACACCACGTTGGCGTCGGTCGCCGGGCAGATTTCCCGGCAGCTCATCGGCAGCAAGATCCAGCACACCGCCGCTGACGACAAGGACCTCGCCGAAGACTACCCGCTGCTCCCGGTGCGTCGTCGGTTCTGGGAAAGCGTGCTCCGCCAGGCCGACGCCGGCCGCGCCGGGCAATTGCGTTCCCAGCTCCGCATCGTCCACGAGGCGAACCGCATGGTCGCTCCTGAATCCGTCGGCACGGCGGTCGGTGCCGACTTCCTCTACACACAGAAAAACGAAGACTTGAACGGCGCAGGGCTGCTCCTCAAGGAGACGCAGACGCTGATCCACGAGCAGGGACAGAAGGACGACCTGCGGGGGCGCATCCTCGGCCTCATCCACCTCATCGGTCTGCTGCCGACGTCCGGGCACGGCGACATTGGCGTGCGCGCCACGGCAGACCACCTCGTGGATCTGTTAGTCGAAGACCTTGCCCACGACGGGGACCGACTCCGGCAGAAAGTCCCCACAGTGCTCGAAGCGCTCGCCGCAGAGGGCATTCTTCAACAGGACGGCGAGGAGTTCCGTCTTCAGACCAAGGCGGGCCGCGAGTGGGACGAAGCTTTCCGCAGGCACCACGCGCAAGTGACCGACAGCGAGGTGAGCACCGAGCGCGACTCCCTGCTGCTCGCGGAGGTCAATCGGGCTCTGCCCGCGACTATCCAGCAGGGTCGCGCCAAGGAGTCGCGCAAGCTCGCCCTTCACGCCGACCCGTCGCTCCCGCCGGACTCCGAGGCGATCCCAGTGTGGCTGCGCTCCGAGTGGGACGAAGGTATCACCGCGAAGCAGTTCGACGAGGCCGCCCGAAGCCTCGGCGTCGACTCGCCGATCGTCCTCGTTCACCTCCCCCGTCTCCAGGCTCCCGCCTTCGCCGCAGCGGTCCGCAACAAGCTCGCTGCGCAACGGGTGATCGACCAGCAAGGAATTCCGCAGGACGACGAGGGCAGGCAGGCCCGGAGCGCAATGCAGACGCGCCTCAACCGGGCGACAGACCAGGTGAACGCATACGTCCGCGATGTCATCTCCAAGGCGAACGTTCTACTTGGCGGCGGGACGACACCAAGCGGAGTCACCCTGCGCGAGGGGATCGAGGCAGGCGCGCAGGCCGCTGCGACACGGCTCTTCCCACGGTTCACCGAGGCTGACGACAACCGGTGGCCGCAAGTCATCGCCCGGGTGAAGTCCGGATCGGCGGTGGACGCCCTCAAAGCAGTCCAATACGACGGCGACCCTGAGCAGCACCGCGTCGTCAAGGAGGTACTCAATCGCATCGGCCCAGCGGGGACTGCAGCTAGTGACGTCGAAAAGGCCGTCACCTCGAAGCCCCTCGGCTGGCCGAGGGACGCGCTCATGGCCGCCCTCGGGGTGCTCCTCGACACCGGGGTGATTCGAGCGACGCTCAACGGAAGCGACGCGACTACTGCCGACGTACTGAAGCAAACCCGTCTCGGCAATGTGCAGCTTCGTCGTGAAGTGACAGTTCTCAAGCCCGCTGAGAAGATTCAGGCGCGCCAGCTGCTGAGCAACCTCGGCTTTTCGACCGACAACGATGGGCTCGTCTCAGCGGTCGAGCAGGCCGTCAAGTCGCTCGTCGACCGCGCGAAGGACGTAAGCGGACCCGCTCCGCGCCCGGACATCGCTGTCCCAGGCAACATCCAGGTGATCGTGAGCACCTCGGGCAACGACCGTGTGCACGCCCTTCTCGCTGCGAAGAGTGACCTGACGAGCTTCAACGAGCGGCTGGGGGACCTGGAACGGAGGCTCAAGAGCCGGACACCCTCGCTCGAGTTGGCGCGTTCGCTTGCGACGTCGGCTGCGGGCCTGGTGCCGGCGTCGGCGGCCCGTGACCGGCTCGACGCGCTGGCCGCGAGCCGCGATCTACTCGCCGACGCCGACCCCGTCGCCCCGATCGTCAAGGACCTCGCCGACACACTTCGCGATGCCATCCACGAAGCAGCAGTTGCGTTGCGTGATGCCCGCGCGACGGCTGTGGCGAGCCTCGCACAGCAGCCCGCGTGGACGGCTCTCGACGAGGCGCAGCGCGAGGCGCTCCTGGCGGAACACCACCTCGGAGCCGAGCCCGAGCCCAACCTTGCCGATCCGTCGGCCGTTCTGGTGGCCGCGCAGGCCCGGCCGCTCCAGGGGTGGACCGCTGAACTAGACGCAATCCCACAGCGGTCCTCTCGGGCGCTGGAGGCGGCGATCCGACTCACGACGCCTGCAGCCAAGACAACCACGGTGCGGGTGTCGACGGCGAGCCTGAACAACGTGGACGAGATCGAACGGTTCATCGATGACCTGCGCAGTCAGCTTCTCGACGCTCTGAACAGCGGCAACGACACTGTCGTGGTGAAGGGCTGACCATGACCACCGAAACGATCACTGTCCTCAACTCTGAACAACGGCGCTTCCTTGACACCCAGACGCAACGTGCCCGCGAGGCGGCACAACGCGCAGCCGAAGACGCATTGCGCGCACTCGCGGTCAGCGAGCCGAGCCGGCCCGCATACCTAAGCGAACAGCAGAACAAGCTTCGCCTTGCACTTCGCGACAAGGCTCGCCAACTCGGCGATGACACCTCGCGCGCGGGTGTGCCCTTGACGAACCTCGTTCACGACGTCGCCTATGAGCAGTGGCACCGGTTGCTGTTCGCACGCTTCCTGGAAGTAAACGGACTCCTGCGGCATCCCGAGTACCGAGCCATCCCATTGTCTTTGGAGGATTGCGGCGATCTCGCATCTGACCTCGGCGAGCCCGACGCGTGGGCTGTTGCCGCTCGCTTCGCATCCGAAATCCTGCCCGGTGTGTTCCGCCTCACCGATCCTGCAGTCCAGGTGGGGTTCGCGGCCGAACACCGGAACACACTGGAGCGACTGTTGCTGGAGATTCCGGCGGAGGTGTTCACGACGGAGGATGCTCTCGGCTGGGTCTACCAGTTCTGGCAGACGGCCGAGAAGAAAAGAGTCAACGACTCCGGCGTCAAGATCGGCGGTGCCGACATCTCGCCCGTGACGCAGTTGTTCACCGAGAACTACATGGTGCGCTTCCTGCTGGAGAACTCTCTCGGCGCTTGGTGGGCAGCCCGTCACCCCGAGTCACCGCTCGTTGATTCGTGGGAGTACCTCCGACTCGATGAGGACGGTGCACCTGCCGCCGGCTCGTTCAGTGAGTGGCCCGAATGTGCAGCTGACGTGACGGTGATGGACCCCTGCTGCGGTTCTGGCCACTTCCTCGTTGCCATGTTCGGAATGCTCTGGCGCATGCGCGCCGAGGAGGAGGGTCTCACGTCGGCCGATGCGCAGGATGCGGTCCTTCGCGACAACCTCCACGGCCTCGAACTCGATCCACGATGCACCCAGATCGCAACCTTCAACGTCGCGCTTGAAGCGTGGAAGCAGGGTGGGTTCCGTGAACTTCCCGCTCCGCAGATCGCTTGCTCTGGCGTGCCGGTCCACGGGGTGCGCCAAGATTGGGAAGGCTTGGCTGCAGACGACGGGGAACTCCGCAAAGCCATGCGCGGGCTACACACGCTTTTCCGAAACGCAGACAGCTTGGGTTCGCTCATCGACCCACGGCCCACAGCCAATCGCGACGGCCTCTTCGGTCGTGACTTGAGTGTCGGTGTATCTGCCGACCGAGTGCGTGAACTCCTCTCGACGGCGCTCCGCAACGAGAGTCAAGACGCAACTGTCCTTGGGCATGCGGCCGACGACGTGATGCACGCTGCCGGTCTCCTTGGTCGCAATTACACGCTCGTCGCCACCAATCCGCCATACCTGAGCACGCAGCGTATGGATGAATCGACCGCCGAGTTCATATCAGACCGGTTTCCGCGCTCGGGAACGGAGCTCGCGACGGCGATGCTGGAGCGTTTCCTACCGGACTCGACCGGAACGATCGCTGCTGTCATGCCGATGAACTGGCTTTTCCTGAAGTCGTTCGGTCCGCTGCGCGTGCATCTCTTGCATCGCTCGGGCTGGAATGCGGTTGCGCCGCTCGGCGCTGGCGCGTTCCAAACGATCACTGGCCAAGTCGTCCAATCGGCGTTGGTGTTGATCTCCGCTGCGCGTCCGAAGGAGATGATGTTCGTCGACGCGCGGCAGTCCTCCTCGACCAAGGCGAAATCAGAAGTGTTGCGGGCCGGCGACATCGATCTGGTGACATTTGACGACCTACGCAAGAACCCCGGGTCAATACTTGACGCAAGCACTCTGGGCAAGAGCCTCTTGTCGAGTTACGCCACGAGCTGGCAGGGGCTCGTCACGATGGATACCTCGCGGTATGTCCTTCACTTCTGGGAGGTCACCGGCGACCCCTCAGTGTGGGAGAAGTACGTTACCGCGCCTTCAGAAACTGGACCTACTACCGGACGGCAGTACTTGCTTCGCTGGGATTCCGGTGATGGTGCGCTTCAGTCATCCCGAGCGCACAACTACAACCCATCATCAGTACTTGGCAAGCGAGGGGTGCTCGTCGGCCAGTCAAGCCTGCGCGTAACGCTGTACGACGGCGAGATGTTCAATGACGCCTCAGCCCCAGTCATACCGTCGAATCCGGACGACTTGCGCGCAGTCTGGTGCTATTTGCAATCACCGGAGTACGCGGACGCGGTACGCCGGGTGAACTCCAAGGTTGTCGTCAATCCGGGCTACTTGATCAAAGTTCCATTTGATCGCGACCACTGGCGCCGCATCGCTGAAGAGGCCGGTACGACTCTCGTGCGCAACGTAAGTGATCCGACCCAGTGGACGTTCTCCGGCGATACCGTCGATTCGAACTATCCTCTCCAGGTTGCGCTCGCTGGACTACTTGGATACCGCTGGCCCGGGCAGGATTCAACTGCCTTCGATGAATTGGTGGACGCTGACGGCATCGCGGCGCTGGTCTCGCTACCCGGCGAATCCGACCTTGTCACGCGGTTGCGGGAGGTACTTTCGGTCGTTCACGGCGGTGGCTGGTCTAGCGCCCACGAACGACAGTTGGTCGTCCAGGCGGGCGGCAAGAATGGCAAGCTCGACGACTGGCTCCGCGCTACCTTTTTCGCTCAGCATGTGAAGGTCTTCGACAACCGACCATTCCTCTGGCACATCTGGGATGGCCGCGAGGATGGGTTCTCGGCGATCGTCAACTACCACAAGCTCGACCGGCGGACGCTGGAGAAGCTGACCTTCACGTCGCTCGGCGCATGGATCGACCGGCAGAAGCATGAGACTCGGGCGGAACGGGCTGGCGCTGACGCTCGACTCGCAGCAGCCGAGGAACTCCAGCACAGGCTCAAGCTCATCCTCGAAGGTGCGCCGCCCTACGACGTGTACGTGCGGTGGAAGCCCATGGCCGAGCAACCGATCGGCTGGGAGCCAGACCTTGACGACGGTGTCCGCCTCAACATCCGACCTTTCGTGACCGCCGGGGTACTCCGGTCGAAGGTCAATGTGCATTGGAAGAAAGATCGCGGAACGAATCCCGACGGATCCGAGCGCCACAACGATCTGCACCCGACACTCGATGAGCGCCGCGCAGCCCGGAGAGCCGCGGAGGCGACTGAATGACGCTCGTCCGTGCCGTGGTTGCCGAAGCGCTCCGTGATGCGGCGGCCTTCAACGCGGGGGCGATCTCTGCCCCCGCGGCTGTGCTGTGGGCCGACCCCGAGCGCGCGTGGGAGCCTGTGATCCGCGGTCTCCAGGAGGTAGCGCCTATTCTCGTTCTCGGCGAATACGATCCCGCACGTGCTCAAGGACCCGCACTCTGGCTTCGAGCCGTTCTCGCATCGCCTGAGTCAGCCAACCTTCCGACTCACCTAGCGGAGCACGGTGAGCGCAACCCGTGGGTGATCTATCTACCCGGTGTCAGCCGCAGTTCTGTAGTCGAAGCATCTGCCCTCGATGACACGCTTGCGCCGCTTGCGGAGATCTCAATCCGCTCCAACTGGTGGCCGTCTGCGCTCGGTCAGGCGCCGTGGACACCGCACTCGTTCCTCGCATCAAGACAGGGTGCAGGGCTAGACCTCGCTGGCGACGCCGCGACGAGAACTGCATTTGCGCAAGTGCTGGACAAGTTTCTTTTCGAGGACATCGATGACCTCAAGCGCATGGGGCGCCTCGACTCGTCGCGCCTCCACCACCTCGTGCTCGATGACGCGGTACGCACCCTGCTCGAATGGATGAATGACCCGGACGTGGTTCGGGCCTCGCTCGAAGGCGCGCGATGGCAGGCACTCAACGCTTCCTGCAAATCCGTCTACGGGTTCAGCCCCGAGAAGGACGGTCCGCTCACCGCAGCCAGCAAGCTTGGAAGCAGGACCGGCGAGTGGAGTGCCGTCTGGCAGCGGTTCGCCGAGAACCCCGCCCGCTATCCGAACATCCCCGAACTACTCGATCAAGCGCGCCCCTCGGTCGTGCCGCTCTTCGGAGACACGGACCCCCATGCCGATTCGTGGCCGTCATGGAATCGCGACCAGGAGGAGGCGTTGCGGATCGCATTAGGTGGGCTGGCGGCTGACCCGGACCCGAAGCGCCGGATCGTCGAACTCGTTGCCGCACACTCGGCGAGGGAGGACAACGTCTGGGCCGCCCTCGGGCAGGCGCCGTTGGCGCGGGCTGTCGGGCACCTCGCCGAACTAGCGGGTCGTGTGCTGACCGCATCAACAGCGACAGATCTCAAGTCTCAGGTCGCCTGGTATGGCGATGAAGGCCACGCGATCGACGACCTCGCTTTGCGGGCGATTGCGTCGGCCAAGACGGCGCAGGACCGGGCCGCAGTCTCGATTGCGCTCAGTGCGCTCTACGACCCTTGGATCGATGAGTCCGCGCGGGCCTTCCAGATCGCGGCGATGACCAGCTATCCCGGGCAGATCGGCCTCGGTATCAGCGTGGGGACTGCCGTCGTCTACGTCGACGCGCTGCGCTTCGACCTGGCCTCCCGAGTGACTCGGCGGTTGTCACCGCTCGTCGTCTCTGTCGAGACGCGGTTTGCCGCGTTCCCCAGCGTGACACCGACTGGGCAGCCAGCGGTCGCCCCTATCGCGATCGCCACGGGCGGCGGCACCGCCTTCGATGCGGCTGACGACCAAGGTCGATCCCTCAAGGGCGCGGTCCTGCGTTCGGCACTGGTGAGCGCAGGTGTTCAGTTCCTCGAGTGGGACGCCGCCGAGGTCGGAGATCCGACCGGAAAAGCATGGACGCAGACGAATTCGATTGACTCGCTTGGTCATTCCCACGGACATGCGCTTGCAGACCTCGTCGACCAGCAGTTGGACCTCGTCGCCGAGCGCGTTCGCGGGTTGCTCGACGCGGGGTGGCAAACGGTCGTCATTGTCACTGACCACGGGTTCCTCTTGCCTGGCAAGCCAGCACAGAAGGTCGCTCTCCCCCTACAAGTCACGGAAGGTGATGCGGCGCGCAAACCGCGTGTGGCCCGGTTGAAGGCGGCGGCGGCGCGTCCGGATTTCCCGACGCTGCCCTGGACATGGGATTCGTCCGTCGACATGGTGAGTGCACCGGGAACTGCGGCGTTCGAGGCGGGTTGCCTCTACGAGCACGGTGGCTTGAGCCTGCAGGAGTGTGTGATTCCCGTCGTCACGGTGACGCGCGGCGACACGGCCGTTGCGCCCGTCCAAGTTGATGCCATCCGGTGGACTGGCCACCGCTGCCGCGTCGACTACGTCCCCGCCGAGGCCGATATCGTCGCCGAAATCCGACTCCGCCCAGCCGATGCGTCGAGCACCGTCGGTGGTCCGAAATCGGCCACAGAACCGGGCGAGATCAAAATTCTCGTCGATGAAGAACAGGCTCCCGGTGGGGCGGCCGCGTGGGTCGTGCTTCTTGACCAGAGCGGTGGGGTTCTAGCCCAAGCACAAACTACGGTGGGAGGCGCGGAATGACTGTGGCGATCACGCTCGATGAGATCGACGAGACAGCGGCCTCGGTGTTCGAGGGCTACGTCGTTCGCAAGGATCTAGCGCAACAGTTCAAGGGGGCGTATCCCGTCCCGACGTACGTGGGCGAGTTCCTCATTGGGCGATACTGTGCCACGACCGATCCTGAGGAAATCGAAGAGGGCCTCCAGGTTGTACGCCGTCTGCTCGCCGACCGCACCGTGCGGGCCGGCGAGGAGGAACTGTTCAAGTCACGCGCTCGCGAGCGCATGACTGTCAAGCTCATCGATCTAGTCAAGGCCCGACTCGACGCGAAGTCGAATGCTTACCTCGCCGAGCTGCCGAGCCTCGCGCTGCGCGATGTCAGGATCGACGACGCCGTCGTCAGGGACAACGAACGCATGCTCACTGGCGGCTTCTACGCCGAAGTCGACCTCTCCTACGACGCCGCGATCGCTGAGGAGAACAACGGAAAGCCCTTCGCCATCGGGTCGCTGCGCCCCATCCAGCTCTCAACTCGCGACTCGCTATCACGACTGGCTGAAGGACGGTCGCGGTTCACGACCGAGCGGTGGAAGCACCTTCTGCTCCGGTCGGTGGGCTTCGAGCCTGCGCAGTTGAGCGAACGCGAGCAGAACGTGCTTTTGCTACGAATGGTCCCGTTTGTGCAGCGAAACTTCAACATGGTCGAACTGGGGCCGCGAGGTACGGGTAAGTCGCACCTATTCCAGCAGGTGTCGCCGTACGCGCACCTGATCTCGGGCGGTAAAGCGACCGTCGCCCGGATGTTCGTGAACAACGCAACTGGGCAGCGCGGCCTCGTCGCGCAGTACGACGTGGTCTGCTTTGACGAAGTATCCGGCGTCTCCTTCGATCAGAAGGACGGCGTCAATATCATGAAGGGCTACATGGAGTCCGGCGAGTTCTCCCGTGGTCGTGAGTCCATCCGTGCTGACGGCTCGATCGTGTTGGTCGGCAACTTCGACGTCGATGTTGCTCATCAGCAGCGCATCGGCCACTTGCTCTCACCCCTGCCGCCGGAGATGCGCGACGACACCGCGTTCATGGACCGCATCCACGCTTACCTGCCCGGATGGGATGTCCCGAAGCTCAACCCGACGTACTTCACCCATCACTTCGGGCTTGTGAGCGACTTTCTCTCCGAGTGCTGGTCGCGCCTGCGCGACCAGTCACGGCTCTCGGCCATTCAGGGCCGCGTGAACTACTCGGACGCGCTGTCAGGTCGTGACCTCTCGGCCGTCAACAAGACCGTCGACGGGTTGCTCAAACTGCTCTACCCCGATGCCGAGGCCGCCATATGCGACGAGGACCTCGAATGGGCCGTTCGCATTGCCTTGGAATGCCGCCGTCGAGTCAAGGAGCAGCAGCGGCGTATCGGTGCCGCCGAGTTCCGGAACACACAGTTCGGCTACCGCCTTGGTGAGGGAGTCGAGCAGTTCGTCTCGACGCCCGAGCTGGCGAGCCCAGACTCGATTGGTCTCGATCCGCTACCGCCCGGCCAAGTGTGGGCGATTTCCGAGAGCGACGGCGACGTCGGCCCAGGGCTTTACCGGATCGAGGCGGCGGACACGCCCGGCTCGGGCGCGCGTGGTCTGCTCAACCAAGCCGCGCCCGCGACTCTCCGCGAGAGCTTCAAGGTCGCCGAGCAGAACCTCATCGCCCAGGCGAGACAACTCGTGGGTGACCGCGACCCACGCGAGCACAATCTCACTGCTCAGATCCGAGCCCTCGACGCTGCCAAGACCGGTGCCGGCCTCGGGCTCCCGATTCTGCTGGCTCTCACCTCCGCAATGCTCCAGCGGTCGGTCCGCGGCGGGCTGATCGCCGTCGGAAACCTGTCGCTGGGCGGCGGCGTCGAGACCGTTCACAATGCCGCGCAACTTGCCGAGCACGCGATGGAGAAGGGGGCCACAGCCCTCTTGCTCCCGGTGTCTGCCCGCCGCCAACTCCTCGACGTCAGTGACGAGGTCGCGACGAGGGTTTCATTCATCTTCTACAGCGACGCGCAAGATGCCCTCGTGAAGGCGCTCGACGAATGAGCCAGCAGGTGGTCTGGGCATTCCTGCGTCCGACTGAGCGGGCGATCTGATGCCCGGAGCTCATTGGGTTCGCGCCGCTCTGCAGGTCAACCCCTACGCGTACCAGGGGCGAAACTCGCCCTCAACCAGGTTCGCCTCGGAGGCTGACTACAACAAGGCGCTTCTCGATAAATGTGACGAGCTTGGCATCGAACTCATCGCGATTACCGATCACTGGGCGGTCGACACGGCCCGTGGACTCATTCAAGACGCGACGGCTCGCGGAGTCGTTGCCTTGCCTGGGTTCGAGGCAAATACGGCTGAAGGCTTCCATCTGCTCGTCATCTTCGAGTCCGGAACCGCTGCTGCCGATGTGAACGCGGCCATCGGTGCGTGCGGTGTCACCCCAGGGTGCAACAACGGCACCGTCGGGCAGCCTTTCGAGGACATCTTGGAGAAGATGTCGGATCGCGGTGCGCTGGTCATTCCTGCGCACGCCAACGTGGCGAACAGCGGAATGCTTACGGGCCGGCAGGGCAATCCACTCGCAAAGCTGATCAACCATCCACAGCTCCATGCCTTGGGGATCACACCCAGCGTGGCTGCTGCGCAGGAGCAGGAAGCCATCATCGAACGCCGCAAGCCGTTCGACCGCCGGCACCCACTCGCAGTCATTCACGCCGACGACATCTCCCACCCAGATGCTCTGGAGACAGAGGGTGGCTCCACCTGGTTCAAAGTGAGCACCCTGACCGTCGAGAGCCTCAAGATCGCGGTCCGTACCCCCGAAACCCGGATCGCTCTCGCTGACCCCAAAGGAGAGACTCGCCCTCTCTTGAAGGAAATATCGTGGGTCGGCGGCTTCCTGGACGGCGTCACGATCCCGCTCTCGCCGGATCTGACCGCGTTGATCGGTGGGCGAGGAACGGGGAAGTCCACCGCCATCGAGAGCCTTCGCTACGTTCTCGGGCTGACGCCGATTGGCGCCTCAGCCAAGGCAGACCACGACGCGATCGTCAGCGGTGTGCTTCGGGCAGGGACCGTCGTGAAACTCGCTGTGGAGGCGACCTCGCCGATGATCCAGGCATTCACGATCGAGCGGTCTGTCCACAACACTCCGGTCGTCAAGGACTCCAGTGGTACGGTCACCAGCCTTCAACCGGCTGACGTGATCGGCGACGTCGAGATCTTCGGACAACATGAGCTGGCGGAATTGACAAGCGACAGCGCGAAAGTCGCCAGTATGCTCCACCGTTTTCAAGGCAACGGAGACCTGACTGCCGAGCACAACGCGACGCTGGCAACGTTGAAGGAAAGCCGCGAGAAGCTCGCGCGCGCGGAGAAGGACAAGGCCGAACTCGAGGAAGAACTCGCCGACATCCCGCGCTTGGAAGAGCAAGTGCGCCAGTTTCAGGAGACCGACGTGCCTACTCGGTTGAGTGAGGTCACGCGGATGAACCAAGACGAGGCGGTGTTCTCCGAAGGACACTCGCGCGTTGCCGACGCAAAGTCGACCCTCACGGGGCTGACGGACACACAGCTGATGGCGAAGCTCGGCGCGTCCTACGACGGGCTTGAAGAATCGCCACAAGCGGAAACTCTCCGACTCGTTCGATCTGCGACGAACACGTTGGCGGAGATACTAAAGGCCCTCGCGACTCAGGCCGAAGCAGCCATCGCAGCTGCCGACGTTGCGATCGCCTCGGCCGAAATCGCTTGGACGAATGCTGTCCGCGAGCAGCGCGACGATCACGCAGAGGTGCTGCGGAAGCTCGTTCAAGACGGGCTTGAGCCCGACAAGTACCTGACGACGACGAAGGCGCTTGAAGACCTCAAGGCCAAGGAGCCTCGGCGGGCCAGCATCGACGCCAACATCAAGGAACTGGTCGCTTCCCGCAAGACACTTCTCCAGGAACTCGCTGAGCACGAGAACAAGCGGGTGGAAGCCCTGCACGATGCGATCCGAACTGCGAACGCAGCAACAGGTGGCGTCGTCATCGTGAAGCCAATCGCGGCCCAGGACCGTCGCCACATCAAGTCGCTGATCGAAGACGCGGTCAGCGGGCAACGGACGCAGATCATGGCAGCCGTTGACGCTGAAGGCTTTTCGACCCGTGCGTTCGTTGAGGCTGCCCGCAAGGGTGAGGCTGAACTCACAGCCAAGTTCTCGATCCGTGGTGCGCAGGCCCGCGGAGTGGTCGATGCCGGGGAAGCTCTCTTCCGCCAGATCGAGGAGCTGTCGGTCGGGAATGCGGTGGAAGTGCAGCTCGACATCGGGGCGGGAACGGGCACACGGGAATTCAAGAAGATGGACGACCTATCCAAGGGGCAGCGGGCCACCGCCCTCCTGCTGCTCCTGCTCGGAGCATCACGTGCACCACTCGTCATTGATCAACCCGAGGACGATCTCGATAACAGGTTCGTGTACGACGGGATCGTCAAGAACCTCCGCGAACTTAAGGGCAAGCGCCAGATCATCGCGAGCACACACAACGCGAATGTTCCGGTCCTCGGCGATGCGGAACTCATCGTCGCTTTGGAGGGCAGCGGTCAGAACGGCAAGCCAGTGGAAGGCGGCATTGGATCGCTCGACGACGCCACCATCCGTGCGCTCGCGGAATCGATCCTCGAGGGTGGACCGGCGGCATTCAACGCCAGGCAGCACCTGTACGGGTTCTGACAGGCAGCCCAAAAGGCAGACCCGATGAACAAAGTCTCAAATCATCTGTCCCTGTTCACGATCCGTGAGTATTTGATCTTCGAGGTGGCGAGTCTCAAGATGTTGTCAATAGTCTCAGATTCGTTGTCACCCAACACGGCCCTACGTATGTGTTCGGTTCACGCTGCTAGTCGTTTTCGTCGTCGTGACGGTGTGCGGCCTCGATCGCTTCGGGCGGGGCTGGCTGCTGTAACCAGGTTCGAATCCGCAACAACCCGCCGGCGATAGTCCCGACGGCAAGCACTGCAACGACGATCCAGAACGCAGCGGACATGGAGCAATTGTCCGCCTCTGGCCCTTCTGCCGGCGGTGCCCTGGAAAAATGACGCCGTATAGTAGCAATCTGCTACGGTGGTAGCAACATGCTACACGGGAGGTGGGTCATGTCCGAAGTCGCCGATCGGGTCACCCGGGTGTCCGCTGACCTGTTCGAGGCCGCGGCCGCCGAGGGTGCCCGGCAGAGTCGCTCCGCCAAGCAGCAACTCGACCATTGGGCGCGGGTGGGCCGCGCTGTATCGACCCAGCACACCGCTTCACGACGCAGGGTGGAGGCTGCCCTCGCCGGTCAGATCGACATCGCCGTTCTCAACACCGAAGAAGGCGTGGTGTTCAATGCCGAGGTTTCCGCGGCGATCGAGGAGAGTCTGGCCCGCACCGATTACGGTGCCGTGCTCGCCTCGCGTGGGATCACCACGGTGGCATTGGATGAGGACGGCCAGATCGTCGAGCATCGCCCGGACGGCACCGAGTCCGTGGTTGGTGCGGTGCACTCGCTGCGTCGGTGAAACGCCTGGACCTCGTCGTCGGCTCGAACGGTGCCGGAAAATCGACGTTCGTCGAACTCACGCTGGCTCCGCTGCTACCGAGCAGCGTGTTCGTCAACGCGGATGAGATCGCCAAACAGCGCTGGCCTACCGACGCTTTGGGCCACGCCTACGAGGCCGCGCGGATCGCCGCGGCGACGCGGGAAGCGTTGATCGAGCAGGGGCGTTCATTCATCGCCGAGACAGTGTTCTCGCACCCCTCCAAGCTGGAGCTGATCGATGCGGCCCGTCATGCGGGGTACGTCGTGGTGTTGCACATTGTGCTGATCCCGGAGAACTTGGCCGTTCACCGCGTCCGCTACCGGGTTGCCGCCGGTGGCCACGATGTGCCCGAGGAGAAGATCCGGGAACGGTATCGCCGGCTGTGGACATTGGTGGCTGCAGCGATCGTTCGCGTCGACAGCGCAGCGGTTTACGACAATTCCGCGGCCAGTGGACCGCAGATCGTGGCGCAGATGAGTGGCGGACTGAGCGTCGACACGCCCCGATGGCCGTCGTGGACTCCGGAACAGCTGCGTAGTCGCTGGCCGTAGCTCGGCGCAGCTCGGGCCGTCGCCACCACGTTTGTTGTCGGGCGGGCACGGGTAGCCACTACAGGAGAAAGCCGCAGAGCCCTGACCGCTCCGGAAGCGGCATGAATATTTTGGTTCGGCTCTTTGCGGCAACGAATGCGCAGCCACCACAGGAGAACTCATGTTGTCGAACATCTCGATCACGTCGATGCTCGTCGCCGCTGGTGCGGCCGCCGCGGTAGTACTCGCGCCGGTCGCTTACGCAGATGGCGGGTCCGCTCCGTGTGCGGATGAAGGCAGTGCCACCGTTTGCCAGGCGCCAGGAAACGCCAACGTCATCGCCACCCCACCCGAACAGAGTGGTAGCGGCGCTTCCGGGGGCGGCGGCGGAAATAGCCAGAACGGCCCGTACGGGCCGAATGGCTCACAACCGCCAGTCGGCTAGCGCGGAGTCGCCACTTCTCCCCTATGGCAATTCGAATTGACGGCGGCCCGACTGCAAGGCAGGTGCCGGCCGGGTGGACACTATGACGTGGCCCTTTCTGCAACAGTATTCAAAGTTGAACTCGGCGTCTCCGATGTCGACCACGGTTACTACGCCGACCACGCGTTGACGGTGGCCCGCCATCCCAGTGAGACCGATGAGCGGATGGTCGTGCGGTTGTTGGCTTTTGGGCTTCGTGCACACCGACTCAGCGACGTCGACGGCGAGTTGGCGTTCGGGCCGGGCCTGTCCACCCCTGGCGTACCGGACTTGCGGCTCGCCGACTACACCGGCCGGATCCTGGAATGGATCAACGTCGGCCAGCCCGACGAACGCGTCTTGGGTAAGGCGGCCAGCCAGGCCGACCAGGTGCTGCTCTACCCGTTCGCCGCCGGCGTGGCCACCTGGTGGCGAACCGTCGGTCCCAAAGTGGCGGGGCTGGCGAACCTGTCGGTGCTGCAGATACCGCACGAGTCGGTGCAGCAACTGGTCCAAAGCGTCGATCGACGGGTCTCGGCACAGGTGATGGTGATCGAAGGTCAGGTGACGATGACCGTTGGCGGAGTCGACGTGACCTTCACCCCCGAGCCATTGGAGTGAAGGATTTCGGTTGCCGTGCAACGCTTTCCGCCCGCCGGCGAAGTCAGTTGCCAAGTTCGGCAACAAGGCGCGTCGCTCGCTGAGATGCCTGCGGTCGGTGCCAGGATCGAGATATGAAGAAGAACACCGCGCGGCTGATCCCCAGAGGTACCGACGAATCGCGCCGTGTGGTGGAACGGGTCCAGCTTGTCATGGACCTGACGTCGCGACTGAATGTGCTGCGGCACTCGGATGTGGATGGCCGCAACGCATTGCTGAACGAAATCCTGGGGCGGTCGCTGCCGGAAACCACGACGATCTACCCGCCGTTTTATTGCGACTACGGCCTCAACTTGCGTCTGGGTGACCGGGTTTTCGTCAACCAGAACTGCTCGTTTTATGACCTCGGCGGCATCACAATCGGAGACCGCACATTGATCGGGCCGGGCGTCACCCTCTGTACCGCCGGTCATCCCGTCGAACCGGCGGCCCGATTCGACGGGATCACGGTCTCCCCGATCGATGTCGGGACAAATGTCTGGATCGGGGCCAACGCGACCATCGCTCCTGGGGTCACGATCGGCTCAGGGTCGGTCGTGGCCGCCGGCGCGGTCGTGGCGACGGATGTCCCGCCGAACTCGCTCGTCAGCAGCGCTGGTCACATACAGCGACGCGCTCTCGCGTAAGTCCCGGTACGGGAGCGCTGCTCGCGTACCGGGACTGCGCTGACATCCGCCTCGGATCAAGGAACCGAGACGCACCCCACGCCGGGCACACAGCCTCCACCGCCGCCGGGACCGCCGCCGCCGGACGGCCCCCCAGGAATGCTGCCGCCTCCGCCACCAGGACCGCCAGCACCCGTCGGGCCGCCCGGAATTGACCCACCGCCGCCGCCCGGGCCGCCGCCACCCGTGGGTCCACCGGGCACGCTGCCGCCCCCGCCACCGGGTCCCCCGCTGCCGGTCGGGCCGCCCGGGATCGAACCGCCGCCACCTTCAGGGCCACCACCACCCGTGGCTCCGCCTGGGGCGGTGCCGGTGCCGGGCGAAGTCGTAGGTGACATGGTCGTCGGCGTCGTCGTCACCGTGGTGGTAGTCGTCGAGTTGGTCGTTGTCGTTTTGCTGCCTTCGTCGGTGCCGCATCCCGTGGCGAGAGGAAGTACCGCGACGCCGGCGATCAGGCCGATCCAGGCTGAGTGCCTACGCCACGATGCTCGCGATTGCGGGCGGATGCTCGTGTCAGCTGTCAATCTCATGGTGATGTTTGCCTCCCTCTCGGCTGTCGTTGCGTTATTCCCCGAGATCGAGACTTCCAATCCTCGACGCCGAAAGAAGCGCATCGCGTCGTTTGGATCGCGGAGCCCCCGCGTCCGGCGCACCCCGTCGGCGAGAACGACATCCAGCCGAATCTACGACTGTAGACTTGCCGCGTGGAGTTGCGAACCTACACATTGACTGACGCCGCCGCGCTGGAGAGTTACGTCTCGGACTTCTGGCCTCGCCACATTCGCACGCTGCGCAAGTACGGCATCACTGTGCGCGGCGTCTGGACGGACCTCGAGTCAAGTGAGCCTCGCGTCATCGCACTCGTCGATTATGCGGGCGGCGATCCCCGCCGCCTCGCCGAGAGTTACCGCGCAAGCGATGACTTCGTCGAGGACCACCGGCATTTCGATACGTCGCTCATCGTCGCGACGCACACGCAAACGCTGCAGCCGATCGCGAGTTCCCCGCTTCAATAACGATGCTTGGTGCATCGCTGGGAGGAGATACCCACATGGCCACATCCACTTCGCCTACGCGCAATGCGGCCGCTACCCGTGAGGCGATCCTGCGCTCGGCGATCGAGAATTTCGCCCGCGCCGGATACGACGGCGCGGGAGTCCGCCAGATCGCGCACGACGCCGGCGTGACCGCCATGCTGGTCAACAGGTACTTCGGCTCGAAGGAAGGGCTGTTCGCCGAGGCGGTCGAAACGTCATTTGCCACACCCACTTTCATCGGAGAGCGATCTGACGATCTGGTCGCTGACACTGTCCGGGCCCTGGTGGCGAGGACCGGATCCGGCGACGATGCGCCACCACCGTTCATGATCATGCTGAGGTCCGCCTCGAGCCCGGTCGCCACGACGATCGTGCGCGACGCCATCGAACGCCACGTTGGCGCCCGGCTGGCGCGACAACTCGACTCGCCCGATCAGAATCTGCGCGGCGAGATCCTGCTCGCGTTGATCAGCGGAATGCTCATGATGCGCGGCGTGGTCGGGACGAGCGCGCTTCGCAAAAGCAAGCCCGCGGACATCGAAAGGGTGCTTGAGCCGGCCATCGCCGCGCTCATCGGCGGTTCGCGAGTCTGAACTCCGAAACAGGAATGAACCCGCCTAAGTCTACGTTCGTATACATCGAAGGTATACAGATGTAGACAAGGAGGACCCGGGTGGAGCTCGGATTGAGGCACAAGCGCGCATTGGTCACCGGTTCGAGTGCGGGTCTCGGTCGCGCGATCGCTGAGATGCTGGCTGCAGAGGGCGCGTCCGTGGTGGTACACGGACGTGACGCCGACCGGACGCAAGCGGTCGTTTCCGCGATCGGCGCCAACGGCGGTGAAGCGGTCGCCGTACTCGGCGACCTCTCGACCGACGAAGGCGCCGCAGCCGTCGCGCATGCCGCGGGCGAGATCGACATCCTGGTCAACAATGCCGGCGACTACGACGGTTCGTCCTGGGCGGAACTCACCACCCACGAGTGGGCGAGAATCCACCAGACCAACGTCGTGTCCGTCGTGCGGATGATCGACCATCTTGTCCCGGGCATGCGCCGACGGGGCTGGGGCCGGGTCATCCAGATCGGCGGTGGTCTCGCCGTTCAACCGGTCGCCCAGCAGCCGCACTACAGCGCCACGTTGGCTGCGCGACACAACTTGACCGTCTCGCTCGCCCGAGAGTTGTCCGGAACCGGCGTCACCGCCAACATCGTCGCGCCCGGAGCCATCCTCACCGACAGCACACGGGCCATGGTGCTGCAGGCCGGCGCCGTGCACGGCTGGGGAACCTCCTGGGAAGACATTGAAAAAGCCGCGGCCACAACATGGTTCCCCAACGACATCGGCCGACTCGGCCGTCCTGAGGAGATCGCCGCCGCGGTCTGCTTCCTCGCCAGCTCCCATGCCGCGTACATCAGCGGTGCCGATCTCCGCGTCGACGGCGGCACCATCCGCAACGTCAACTGAAACCACCAGTCGCCAAAGAAAGGTCACTGTCATGTCGCATGTCTTCCTCATCTCCGGAGCTTCCCGCGGTCTCGGGCGCGCCATCGCCGAAGCGGCGCTGGCAGCCGGGCATCACGTCGTCGCGGGTGTTCGCTCGGTATCAGCGCTCGACGATCTCGCTGCCCGTGAACCTGAGCGTCTGGCCGTTGTCCCGCTCGACGTCACCGACGACGAGCAGGTCCGCAGTGCCATCGACACCGCAATCCAACGCTGGGGTCGCCTCGACGTTTTGGTCAACAACGCCGGGTACGCCAACATGGCTGCCGTCGAAGACGTTGACGTCGACGACTTCCGCGCCCAGGTCGAGACGAACTTCTTCGGCGTCGTAAGGCTCACCCAGGCCGTGCTTCCGATCATGCGGAGGCAGCGTGCGGGCCATATCGTCCAAATATCCTCCGTCGGTGGACGTTTGGCGCGGCCGGGCCTGGCTGCCTATCAGTCCTCCAAGTGGGCCGTCACCGGCTACTCCGGGGTCCTCGCACAGGAGGTCGCTCCGCTCGCCATCAAGGTGACGGTGCTGGAGCCCGGTGGCATGCGTACCGATTGGTCGGGCTCGTCGATGCGCATCGCCCCGGTACGCGACGAGTACAGGGACACAGTGGGAGCCGCGGCGCAGCTGAGCCAATCCGCCAACCTCGGCGCCAGCGATCCGGTAAAGGTCGCGGCGCTGTTGCTCGACATCGTCGAGATGGACACTCCGCCGGCTCGCTTGCTGGTCGGCCCAGATGCCTACCGGTACGCCACCGCGGCCGGGCGCGACCTGCTCGCCTCTGACGAACGGTACGCGGATCTGAGCAACTCGACCGCGGCCGACGACGCCACCGCCGATCAGCTCAATCCGCTTGGTGCGTAACGCATCAGGTCGGTGCCAGAATGAGTCAGAAGCCGCTGCGTACAGGTGCTGGGTGATCGGTGGGAGTGCTCGCCGGCTCCTCCTTCGATGGTGTCCGGCGAGGTCGGCCGGCCATGGCGGTTTGAGGACGACCTTGGTCCGCCCGTCGTCGCGGTGGTGATTGCAAAGACGCTTGAACTCCGACCGGCTACCCCCGGCCCGCCACAGGTAAACACTCACCGCGTCTGCGGCGCTCACTCCCGACCTACGTCTTTTACGAACCGCCCTCCCGCGGTGTTGCTCACCCTGTCCCCGACGGATAGCTCCTTCCACGTCGCACGGTCGACGCGCACAGTGATCGTCTGCCCGTCGTCGCGCCGAATGCGCAGGCGCCGGTAGAGATTCGCCCCGTCGAGAAGCGCCCGGGATTTCTTGACGACGGTGCCTTCCCACTCCGATGTCGACATCTCAGCTTCCTTCAGGTGATCGGGTGACGTGGTAGCGCAGATGAGCCACGCCGGGGGCCTGCAGCACCCGCACGAGCTCCATCTTCGGTAGGCCGGGCCGGAATCCGTCGAACAAGCGCTCCCCCGAACCGAGGATGACCGCCGACACTTGCAGGTCGATCTCGTCCACCAAGCCCGCCTTGATCGCCTGGCGTGCACACGATGCGCCGCCGGCGATCGAGATGTCCTTCCCGCCGGCAGCCGCCTGCGCCTGTGCGTACGCGGATTCGATGCCGTCGGTGACGAAATGGAATGTCGTACCGCCCTTCATCTCGATCGGGTCGTGGGCGTGGTGCGTGAGCACGAAGACCGGGCAGTGATACGGCGGAGTGTCACCCCACCAGCCCTGCCAGTCCGAGCCGTCCCATTCCCCACGAATCGGTCCGAACATGTTGCGCCCCATGATGGTTGCGCCCATGCCGTCCAGCATCTCGGACATCACCTGCCGGTTGACGGGGTGATCTCTGCTGGGACCGATATGCCAATCATGGAGGTCGAGCCCGCCCACCCCTAGCGGATTCTCTTCGCTCTGACCGGGCCCGGCGGCATACCCGTCGGCCGAGATCGACATCGAGAGATTCGTTCGTGCCACGTCAAGTTCCGTTCCGTCGATCGGTTCATGCGATTGCCCTTGTCTACATTGAGACCGCTGCGGCGCCGATAACTCATCGTCGTCGGCAGTATTGCCATTCGGGTGTCGAGCGCATCTCCCTGTTGTAGCTTGGCTGGCGCTGGGTCAGGTCAATTCGATTCGACCGGAAGGCAAGCCATGGCGCTCGAAGTCATCAAGACCATCCCTGTCGGCGGCTCCCCGAGTCGGGTAGCACTTACTCCCGATGGTGGCCGCGCTTACGTCCTCAACGGCGGCGGCGACTCCGTCTCGGTCATCAGCACCGTGACCAATACGGTCACCACCACCATTCCCGTCGGGGACCTCCCCGACTCGGTGGCGATCTCCCCCGACGGCACACGTGCCTACGTCACGATCGAGAACGCCGGCACGGTCTCGGTGATCAGTACCGCCACCAACACCATCACAGCGAACATTCCCGTCGGTGACTTCGCGGGCGGAATCGCGCTAACTCCCAACGGCGCCCGTGCATATGTCGCTGCGGCGCACAACCCGGCCACGTCCGGAGACGTCGTGGTGATCGACACGGCTACCAACACGGTCACCGCAACGATCCCCGTCGACGGACATCCCCACAGCGTCGCGGTCAGTCCGAACGGTGCGCGCGCGTACGTCACGAACTGGAACCTGGACGGTTCCGTGTGGGTGATCAACACCGCCACCAACACGGTGATCAAGACCGTTGAGGTCGGAGACTTGCCCAGCGGTGTCGCCGTCAACCCCAACAGTTCCCGTGTCTACGTCACCAACGCGGCTCCCATCGGAACGGTTTCGGTGATCAACGCGACGACGAACACCGTCGCCGAGACAATCCCTGTCGGTAACTCACCGATCGGCGTTGCGGTCAGTCCCAACGGTGCCCGGCTCTACATCACCAACCGTGGCTACCCCGGACCCGGCTCACTGCAGGTGATCAACGCCGCCACCAACGATGTCACCGAAACGCTCGAGGTAGGCGAAGATGCGTGGGCTCTGGCGGTCAGCCCCGACGAAGAGCGGATCTATGTCACCAATCTCGGCGACGACTCGGTGTCCGTGATCGGCGACCACGTTCGCCACTTCCCCGACGTGCCCGACCTCGTCGGCGACATCCTCGGCGGCGTCGCGGGCGACGGTGGCGGATGGCTGATCATCGGCAACCACTTCTACAAGATCCCGCCGCGCCCTCTCGCGGTGGTGCGAATCGCGCGCGCGATAGCGCCCTACCTCGGCAAGCCGATCGAGAACCGGGATTTGGCCAAACAACTGCGCAACACTCTCAATCGACGCCGATAGCGACGGGGGTTCTCGCTCGCTGTCACCCGCCGTTGCCGGCCGATCCGCGGAACAGATTCGCGATGCCTCAGGTTGCACCCTAGAACGCCCATCGAACCTGGAGGAGGATGACACATGCCCGAATCGGTCGTGCTCGGCGACCAATTGGCCACCAGTGCAATGGGTTTCGGAGGAATGGCGCTGACACCGGTGTACGGCGGAGCCATCGATGAGGATGAATCACTGGCGACGCTGAACCACGCCATCGACGCCGGGGTGACCTTTATCGACACCGCCAACATCTACGGAGACGGGGACAACGAGCGGCTGATCGCTCGTGTGCTCGCCGGCCGCCGCGACGAGGTCACGCTGGCCACCAAGTTCGGCATCCAGGGCAACCCAGCCGGCCGCGCGCAGGGTCGCATCAGTCCGCGGGGCGACGCGGCCTACGTACGTCAGTGCATCGACGAGAGCCTGCAGCGCTTGCAGACCGACGTGATCGACCTGTACTACCTGCACCGGCGCGACCCAGCCGTGCCGATCGAGGAGACCGTCGGCGCGATGGCCGAATTGGTCGCGGCCGGCAAGGTGCGTCACCTCGGGCTGTCTGAGGTCAGCGCGGCCGAACTGCGGGCTGCCCATGCCGTGCATCCGATCGCGGCGCTGCAGAGCGAGTGGTCGGTCTGGACGCGCGACATCGAGTCCGTCATCGTCCCCACCGCTGCCGAGCTCGGCGTGGGTATTGTTCCGTTCTCTCCGCTGGGCCGCGGCTTCCTGACGGGCTCCGTGCGGTCGGCGGCCGATATGGGCGAGAACGACTTCCGGCGCACGATGCCGCGCTTCGCCGGATCAGCGCTGGAGGCCAATCAGGCGGTCGTTGACGCCGTGGTGTCGGTCGCCGCCACGGTCGGAGCGACGCCGGCACAGGTGGCGTTGGCATGGCTGCGTCAGCGCGCCGATGACCTGGGCGTTGCGGCGGTGCCGATTCCGGGCACGCGCCGCGCCGCACGGGTCGACGAGAACCTCGCCTCACTGTCGGTCACATTGACCGCCGAGCAGGTGAGCGCGCTCGGGGATGCGGGTAACGCAGTGACCGGGGCCCGCTACGCCGACATGTCCGCGATCGGTTCCAGCGGAGACTCTTCGCCGGACGACAGCGCTCAGTAAGCCTGATGTCAGGTGCCGGCGAGCGCTTCCACAACGGCCGACGAGAACGCCGGTAGGTCATCGGGGCCACGACTGGAGATCAGATTCCCGTCGATGACGACCTCGCGGTCGACAACTGTCGCCCCGGCGTTCTGCAGATCGATCCGAAGGCTGGGGTACGACGTCAGCGTCCGGCCCTTGGCGACGCCGGCGTCGATCAGCGTCCACGGACCGTGACAGATGACGCCGACCGGCTTGCCGGATTCGACGAAGTCGTGGACGAACTTGACCGCTTTGTCGTCGGCGCGCAGTTTGTCGGCGTTCACCGTGCCGCCCGGAATGAGCAGCGCGTCGAAGTCCTCCGGCGTGATGTCACCTACCAGGCGTTCCACCGGCTCGGTGCCACCGGGTTTCAGGTCGTTGTCGCGCATGTCGATGGAGCCTTCTTGCAGCGAGATCAATTCGGTGCTGGCACCCGCGGCCTGTACCGCATCTCGGGGCTCCTGCAGCTCTCGGCGCTCGACGCCGTTGGTGGCAAGAATCGCCACCTTCTTGCCCTCGAGCGGCGCAATACTCTCGTCCAGATTCTGTTCGGCCTGCTCGGCGTAGTCAGCCAGTTCAGCGATCGATTCATCGCCTTCCTCAGCGCGCATGGTGTACTCCTTGCCTGCGCCGCCGCGTCTGGCGGCACCGCTCGGCTGGGTACCCGAGGACGCCGTGGCCGAAACCGCCTGCGCATGAGCGTGGACCTGACCGGCCACGACCTCCCCAAAGACGAGGTGCACCAACCACTTCAAGGCTGGAAACGCCCGACCCGGAATAAACCCGCACGCGGGGACCTTGGCTCAAGAGTCGCCCCTTCCCCGACCAAGGAGCATCCATGACTCGTCCCGTCCGCGTCGCTGTACAGATCCAGCCCGGCGGCACGCCTGACTACGCCACCTGGCGCGACGCCGTCGTGGCCGCCGACGATCTCGGCGTCGACGTGATCTTCGGCTACGACCACTTCCATCGCCCGGCGATGAAGGCCATCGTCGACGGCAAGCCCGTCCTGTTCGACGATCAGCCCGACGTCGCCAACTTCGAGGGGTGGACCGCGCTCGCCTCGTGGGGCGAGATCACCTCACATGCCGAGATCGGGCTCCTCGTCACCGGTGTCGGCTACCGCAACGCGGATCTGCTGGCCGACATGGCGCGCACCGTCGACCACATCAGCGGTGGTCGCCTCATCCTCGGTCTGGGCGCCGGGTGGTACGAAAAGGACTACACCACTTACGGTTACGACTTCGGCACCTTCGGTTCGCGCTTCGACCTGTTCGACGACAGCCTGATCCGCATCGAGAACCGGCTCGCCGCCCTGATTCCGCCGCCCGTCCGCAAGATTCCGATTCTCATCGGCGGCACCGGGCCCAAGCGCTCCCTGCCCGCCGTCGCCCGGCACGCCGACATCTGGCACGCATTCCAGGACATCGAGGCGTTCCGCAAATCCAGCGACCGCGTCGACGAGCTGGCAGCGACATTCGGCCGCAACGGATCTGACATCGAACGCTCGACGCTGTGGACGAACGCCCAAGCTGCCGATGCCTTCCGTGAGGCCGGCGTCACGCTGTTCCAGACCGAACTGACAGCGGACAACAACTACGACCTGACCTCGCTCAAAGAGGTGGTCGCATGGCGGGATGGTGCGTGATCGCGAGCTGAATCGCGCTACAGCGGATTCAGAATGCGGTCCAGGAACTGCCGCGTGCGCTCTTCCTTCGGGTTGCCGATCACCTCGTCGGGCGTGCCCCGCTCCAGGATGATGCCCTGATCGGTGAACAGCACCTGATTGGAAACCTGCCTGGCGAACTGGATTTCGTGGGTGACGATCACCATGGTCCAACCCTCGACCGCGAGATCCTTGATCACCGAGAGCACTTCGCCGACGAGTTCGGGATCGAGCGCCGACGTCGGCTCGTCGAACAGCACTAATTTCGGCTTCAAGGCGAGCGCCCGGGCGATGCCGACGCGCTGCTGTTGCCCGCC
Organism: Mycobacterium sp. SMC-21; assembly: GCF_045310825.1. Taxonomy (NCBI): domain Bacteria; kingdom Bacillati; phylum Actinomycetota; class Actinomycetes; order Mycobacteriales; family Mycobacteriaceae; genus Mycobacterium; species Mycobacterium sp. SMC-21. The sequence continues at coordinate 177,600 of NZ_JBJIAO010000005.1, forward strand.
GGACAGCTGATACGGGTATTGGTCCTTTTTGGCGGCAAGCCCCACCTGCTCCAGGAGCGTGACGGCTTCGGCCTCTGCTTCCGCTTTGGGCCGCTTCTGCACGATGACCGGGCCCTCGGTCACGTTCTGCAGGACCGTCTTGTGTGGGAACAGATTGTGGTTCTGAAACACGAAGCCGCTCCGGGACTGGAACCGGCGCACCTCGGGTTTCGGTGTGGGCGTGGAGAAGTCGATTTCGATATCGTCCACCCGAATGACCCCGGCGTCAGCCCGGTCGAGGGCGTTCAGCGTGCGCAGCAGCGTCGTCTTGCCCGATCCGGACGGCCCGATGATGGCCGTCGCCGTGCCCTGCTCGACGGTGAACGAAACTCCCTTGAGCACCTTGTTGTCGCCGAAGGCTTTGTGGACGCCCTCGGCGACCACGCGGTTCTCTGTCATCGCGCCACATACCTTTCCAGCCGGCGTTCAATACGACCCTGGCCGAACGAGAGCGCCAGGCAGATGACCCAGTAGTACACCGCGGCGGTGCCGTACAACGCGAAGAACTCGAACGTCGGCGCCGCGATGATCTGAGCTTGCCGCAGCAGTTCGGTGACCAGGATCGTCGAGGCGAGCGACGTGTCCTTCACCAGCGAGATCAACGTGTTCGACAACGGCGGCACCGCCACCCGGGCGGCCTGGGGCAGGATGATGCGCCGAAGCGCGCCAACATAATTGAAGCCGATGGTTTCGGCGGCCTCCCATTGACCTTTGGGAATGCTCTGGATGGCCGAGCGGATGATCTCCGCCCCGTAACCGCCGACGTTCAGGGAGAACGCGATGATGGCGGCAGGGAACGGATCGATCTTCACACCCAGTTCCGGCAGCGCGAAGAACACGATGAACAGCTGCACCAGCAGTGGAGTACCGCGGATGATCGAGATGTAGAACCGCGCCACGTTGGCAAGAACCACGTTCGACGACAACCGTGCCAGCGCCACCGCCAACGCGATCACCAGACCGATCACGAAGCTGATCACCGTCAGCGGGATGGTCTTGGTGATTGCGGCCTTCGCCAACGGCACGAGGCTGTCCCCGATCAGCGCCCATGTCGAGCGCGCCACATGCTGCGCCCGGTCGGTGTCGGGTCCGCCAGATGCGTTGGCCTTGAGGTACTTCTGCGAGATCCGGGCCAGAGTGCCGTCGGCCCGCAATTCGTCGAGCGCCTTGTTCAGATCGGGTAACAGCCCGCTGTCCTTCCGGGCGGCGAAGCCCTGCTCGCTCTTCTCGCCGGTGTTGGCGGCGATCTTGACCGACTTGTCCCCGGTCTCGGCGAGGTAGGCGTACACCGCGATGCTGTCGTTCACGACGACGTCGACGCGCCCCTGGTTGAGCAGCTTGATGGCCTGGGTGAAGCCCTCCACGGTCTCGACACGGGCCCCGGCTTTTCGGGCGACCTCAGACCAATTGCTGGTGGCGTTCTCGGCGGCGACCTTGCCCTTCAGGTTGTCGAGCGACTTGATCGAGTTGTCGTCCGCACGCGTGACGATCACGCCCTCCCCCACCGAATACGGCTCGGAGAGGTCGTATTTCGCCTTGCGTTCGGGATTGATCGTCACCTCATTGGCGACGACGTCGAATCGGTTGGCCTCCAGCGCGGCGAAGATCGAGTCCCACGGCGTCTCGACGAACTCGACACGCACACCGAGCTTGCCGGCGACGGCCTTGGCGACGTCGACGTCGTATCCGACCAGCTCGTTCGTGGCCGGGTCGTGGTAGCTGAACGGTGAATACACCCCTTCGGTGCCGACGCGCAGCACGCCCGCCGCCTGGACCGGATTCTCGCCGTCCTTGCTACTCGGCGATCCGCACGCCGCCAGTATCAGAGCGACGAGCAGCAACACCGGCAGGACGGCTCCTCGTATGTAGCGCACCGCCGGAAGTTAGCAAGTCGGTCGGCGGTCACCAAGGGTTCTGCTCAATCCGGGTGATACGAGCCTTACCGCCAGCAGGAATACCTGAGGTAGCGCTCGCCGCCACCACGGATTACCGCCGCCGTCCATGACGGCACGCTCCCCGCCGACAACACTGACCTGTATCCGCTTGACCAACGAGGAGGCTCCGCATGACAACGTCCATCGCCCGCAGCAGCCACACCGTCTCGCTACTCGACGGCGAGATCGTCGAGGAATCCGAACACGGCTCGATGCGCCGGGTCACCGCTGATGCCATGCCGATTCTGAAGAATCTGTCGATCAAGCGCCTGTTGCTCAATCCGGGGGCCATGCGCACGCCCCACTGGCACGCCAACGCCAACGAACTCACCTACTGCGTCTCGGGAACCGCGCTGGTGTCGGTCCTGGACAACCACAGTGTGTTCTCGAACTTCATCGTCACCGCAGGGCAGATGTTCCACATCGATTCCGGTGCGCTGCACCACATCGAGAACATCGGTACCGACGTCGCCGAGTTCATCATCGCCTTCCGCAACGAACGTCCGGAGGACTTCGGGCTGGGCGCCACCTTCGGGGCGTTCACCGACGCCGTGTTGGGCAATACGTACGACCTGCCGTCGTCCGACATCAGCAAGATCCGCCGTAGCACCGTCGACCACAAACTGGCAGCCCGCACCGGCGACCCGAGTATCCCTGCCGCTGCTCACTTCAACGACCCGCACAAGTTCGACATCGAGGCCCAAGCGCCCGGTCTCAACTACGCCAGCGGGAACGCACGCTTCGCCCGTGACCAGTTCTGGCCTGCGCTGAAGGACATCTCGATGTACTCGCTGCGCGTCACCGAAAGCGGTATGCGCGAACCACATTGGCATCTCGTCACCGCGGAGATGGGCTACGTGCAGCACGGCGACGCGCGCATGACCATCATGAATCCGGACGGGACCCTGGACACGTGGAACCTCACCACCGGAGACATGTATTTCATCCCCCGCGCCTACCCCCACCACATCGAGAACATCGGCGCCGACGACTGGCATTTCCTGATCTTCTTCGACCAGCCGTTCCCCGCCGACATCGGCTTCAAAGCCTCTGCCAGCGCCTATTCGCGTGAGGTCCTGGCCGCGGCATTCAACACCCACATCGATGACCTGCCGACGTTCCCCTTCACTCCGGCCGACCCGCTGGTGGTGTCCCGGGTGAACCCCGTCGATACGCACGGAGTCGGTCAACTCTGAGAAAGGGCGGCTACTCCGCGAGACGTACGGCGGTCTGTCCGTGCGAACCGTCAGCGTGCCTGGATGCGTTGCCGCCCAAGCGTTTCGCCACGTACATCTCCAGGTCTGCCGACATCACCAGGTCGTCGATGATCGTGGCGGCAGCGGAGTCGTCGACATCTGAGAGCGCGATCGTTGCCACTCCGACGCTGGCGGTGATGGCATACGGAGTGGCGGCGATCGCCGCACGCAGGCGTTCGGCGGCCGACGACTGATGGGGTCGGTGCGTGGTGTCGGCGATCAGGAACTCATCACCACCGCTGCGGCCGATCACCGCATCATGGCTGGCCTGCTTCCTGAGGATGTCGGCCACGGCGATCAGCGCACGGTCACCGAACAGGTGGCCACGGCTGTCGTTGAGGAGCTTGAACCCGTCGAGATCGATCACCGTCACCATGAGATGTGCGGACGTGCCCCGGTCGCGATGGATCAGCTCCTGGGCTTTGATGCCGAAACCACGCCGGTTCAGCAGGAATGTCAGTGGATCACAGTCCGCCCGGATGAGGTCGGTCCCCAGGGCGTGGACGACGATCTGAATGCTGGCAGGCACCGTCACCGTGAGAACGAAAACCAACCACACTGCGCACACCGCGAGGACGGGTCGGCCGGACGTGGTCAGTCGGACGGCCTCGACCGTCGCGACGATCATCGCCACCTGGAAGTTGAAGGCCGCGTGGATGGCCCGGTGGGTGAATGCGACGTACGCCGCAGATACCCCGAACGTGGTACAGACCAGGATGGCGACGGCCGGGTCGCTACAGGACAGCGCAACGGCGGCGATACAGGCCGTGACCATCGCGGCGAAGATCGTCGACCGTCGTCGGCTGGGCAGCCCGACAACCCAGATGAGGTCGGCGAGCACCAACCCGACGGTGGCCGCGCGGGTGACCAGTCGCGGGACGACGCCGACCGGTCCCTCGGGAACCGTCATCAGCGCAATCGGGATGAAGGTGCTCATGATGGCCACGGCGGCGATCATCGTGCGAACGAGGCCTGACAGCCCACGAAACTTCAGGTACCCCATGAGCCAGTCGTAGTGATCGGACTGACGCCACCATTGCTTGACCCAACGCATGGTGCATCTCCCCCCAACGGGTTACCTGGACGTCCGCAGTCGTCAAACCCTCGCAGCCGCTGATCGCTGTCCGACGCACATTTGCTGACGAATGATTGCATCACATGTTCATCCAGTTTGCCAGGGGTGCAAACTGGGAATGTCGCCGCGTCGGAGATAGCCAACCGGGCGCGCGCCGCGACACCGCGGTGGGGCTCGGCGGCGGGGATGTGTACGGACCGGATGGTGATAACGCAGACTGAGACACCAATCCGACGCCCTGGAGGACCGATTCCGGAATGAGCCCAGTTGCCGAATTCGACTTCGTCATCGTGGGAGCAGGCAGTGCCGGCTGTCTGCTCGCCAATCGGCTCAGCGCCAACCCCGATCACCGGGTGCTGCTGATCGAGGCAGGCGGCAGGGACAACTGGTTCTGGATCAAGGTGCCGGTGGGCTACCTGTACACCATCGCCAACCCCCGCACCGACTGGTGTTTCACCACCGAGGCCGACCCGGGTCTGGCCGGCCGCAGCATCCACTACGCACGCGGCCGCGTCATCGGTGGGTGCTCGTCGATCAACGCCATGATCCACATGCGGGGGCAGGCCAGCGATTACGACCTCTGGGCGCAGGCGACCGGCGACGATCGCTGGCGTTGGGGTGGCTCCGACGGCGTCGGCGAGACGCTGGCGATCTACAAGCAGCTGGAGGACTACTTCGGCGGAGCCGACGAGTGGCACGGCGTCGGCGGCGAGATCCGCGTCGAGCGGCCACGGGTGCGCTGGAAGATCCTGGACGCCTGGCAAGCGGCCGCTGCCGAGGTGGGCATCGCACCGATCGACGAGTTCAACCGGGGCGACAACTCCGGCAGCGCGTATTTCCACGTCAACCAGAAGCGTGGCCGACGCTGGTCGATGGCCGACGCGTTCCTGCACCCCATCGCCCACCGGCCCAACCTCACCGTCTATACCGACAGCCAGGCCGTGCAGCTGCTGATGGACGACGGCGTCCAGGAGCATCAGCGTCGCGGCGCCTGGACCACCGCCCGACACCGTGCCACCGGTGTGCGGCTGCGCAAAGACGGCCAGATCGTCGATGTCCACGCCCGGCATGAGGTGATCCTGAGCGCCGGCGCGATCGGATCACCGCAACTCATGCAGGCCTCTGGTCTGGGTCCGGCCGGGCTGCTCACCGAGCATCACGTGCCGGTGGCCGTCGACCTGCCCGGCGTCGGCGAGAACCTCCAGGACCATCTGCAGCTGCGCACGGTGTACCGCATCCAGGGCGCCCGGACGGTCAACACGCTGTACCGGAACTTGGTCACTCGTGGCGGCATGGGGCTTCAGTACCTGGCGCTGCGCTCCGGACCGATGACCATGCCACCGTCGACGTTGGGGGCCTTCGCGAAAAGCGATCCGGCACTGGCCAGTCCGGATCTGGAGTGGCACGTGCAGCCCTTGTCCCTGCCCAAGTTCGGTGACCCGCTGCACTCGTTTGGGGCGATAACTCCCTCGGTGTGCAATCTGCGCCCCACCTCGCGGGGTCATGTGCGCATCGCCAGTGCGGATCCCCTGACGAACCCGAAGGTCATGTGCAACTACCTGTCGACCGAAGCCGACCACCAAGCCGCGGTGAAGGGCCTGCGGATGACCCGGAAGATCATGGCGGCGCCGGCCCTCGCGCGCTACCGGCCCGAGGAGCTGCTTCCCGGCCCGCAAGTGGCCAGTGACGACGACCTGCAGCAGGCAGCCCGCGAGCTGGGCACGACCATCTTCCATCCAGTGGGCACCTGTGCGATGGGAGCCTTTGACACACAAGGTCTTCCGCGGTCAGCAGCCACGGTGCTCGATACCGAGTGTCGGGTGTACCGCGTCGCGGGCATGCGCGTCGTCGATGCGTCGGCGATGCCCACCATCACGTCCGGGAACACCAACGCGCCGGTGATGCTGATCGCCGAACGTGCAGCGCGGGCGATCCTGGGGTGAAGCACCGCAGGCAGCGTTGTCTCGCGGGCGAAACTTGTCGGTGGCTGCTGGCACTCTGTGCCGGCTATGACCAATGTCCGCACCCTGAGATTCCACACCAAGTACGGCCCTACGCCGCTCTTCGATAAGGCGCGCCAACAGCTGACGGAGCTCGCCGGTCTTGGCCTCGAGATACCGCATGCAAAATCCCGCCTCGAAGCGCGCGGAATTCCGATGGAGTATCTGACCGATTTTCAGCCCCAGCACTGGGAGGTGATGACCGTCGAGACCAATGTCCGTACAGGCCGCATCACGTACATGTCCCTGCGGTGCAATGTCGAAGCGCGGAAGTATCTCTGGATCGTTCTCGCTTTCGAGCACGTGATCACTGCATGGATCAGAGATACCCCCAGAAGCCGCGTGACCGGTCAGATGATTGTCAAAGATGGTCCCGCTTGGGACGCTGCGGCACGGGGTGAAGACCCAATCCGCACACAAGCCGTCGGCGAGTGGGAGGCAGTTCGACGGCGCAGCGTGCGCGCGCGAGAAGTGCTCGCCGCACTCGCCACCGCGTCCGAATATCCGAGCGCGGACAGACTCGCACATGTGGCGAACCTTGTTCTCGCCGGCAGCACCTGGAAACGGGCTTCAATCGAAACTGGCTGGCGCAGCCCACAAGAGATGGACACAGCGATCGGACGCCTCTTGCAGACGACCAAGCAGAACGTCGCTGCTGCGCGAAAGCCCGCGTGCAAAGACGCCGATTCGGGCGGGTGACACCGAATACCTGAGACGAGTTCATCGACACGCAGCATCAGCCCCACCATGCGATGGTGCTGGAATGACAACTTTCGTCATCGATGCGCCGGTGGCAATCTCGCTCGCGACGACGGGAGCTTCGATTCCGTCAGAACACAGCCTGGCTGCGCCGACGCTCCTGCGCTCGCAAGTCCTTGCGCTCGTGTACGAGTCGGTGCGCGGCGGCGAGATCGACGAGCGGGCGGGCCGAAAAGTGCTCGACCGGATCCGTGGGCTGCGAATCCGGCTTCTCGGCGATCGATCCCTGCAGGATCACGCCTGGCGAATAGCCGCCGAGTTGAACTGGCCGGACACCTACCGGGCTGAGTTCATCGCACTCACTCAGTTGCAGGCCGACGCGCTGGCCACTGCGGACCATGAATTTGCTTCCGCAGCAAGCGCTTTCGTTCCAACTGTGTCACCGGCTCAGATCCTGACGTCATCGAGCTGAGCGTCGCCTTCTACAGCCCTGACGGGACGCCCTTGCCGTTGACCGTCACCTCGACCTGACCGGTCTTCGTGTTGTACGTGATCTTGCCGTGCTCGAACGTCGCGACGAGTTGATCGCCGACAGGCGTCTCGTCACTGGTGACGACGCCCAGGGGGCCGGCCGAGCCGTTGGTGCCGGTGGCCGCGGGCACGCCGTCCGCATCGCGCTGGACATTCCAGGCCTCCCGGATCTTGCCCCAGATGATGTACGCGGGCGTGCCCGGCTGGCTGTTCTTGGCCACGATGGCGCCGCCCTGGAACTGCTGGAAGACGACGCCGCTGTCGCGGGTTCCGGCGTTGTGGTCACCGGTCAGGGGCTTGCCGAGAGCCGACTTCTGCTTGTCGCTCGCCGACGCGTACTTTGCCGCGATCGGGCCGGTCAGCGTGACCTCGACGTCCCGCTCACCGATGAGCTTCACTTCGGCGGGCGGCGCCGGAACTTCGGACGTCACGACCAAGGCGACCTGCGGTTCCTGAGCCGACACACCGATCCTCGTGCCATTGCTGCAGCCGGCAACGGCCAGTGCGACGGCGGCCAGGCCGGCGATGGTAGTGCGGCGGTACGTGCTCGTGTCCATAGGTTCCCCTCACGTCTTCGGTGTGGTGCGCGTCATGTTGCAGCTGATGCCCCGGCCCGGTCACGACCATAACGGAGGCACTTCAGCACCGCGCGCCGCCCGGTGTGAGGTGTCGAGCGAAGAAACGCGCCGCGTCCTCCCCGGCGAACGAGGGGACGCCCGTGTGCCCACCCATGTTGGCCTGCAACGTCTTCTCTCGTGAGCCGAAAGCGTCGAACACGTCGAGCGCCATCTGGCGGTCATTCGATTCGTCGTCCCACTGCAGCAGGACGTGCAGGGGAATCGTGATTCGACGGGCCTCGTCGAACATGGCGCGGGGTACGAAACTGCCGGCGAACAAACCCGCGGCAACGATGCGCGGCTCGACCACGGCCAACCGGATACCGATGGCCAGCACCCCGCCGGAGAAGCCGACCGGACCGCTGATCTCGGGCAGCGCGAGGAGAGCATCGAGCACGGACTGCCATTCCGGGACGGCGGTATCGACCAACGGGATGACGAGCCGGTCGACGATGTCGTCGACCGGCTCGCCCGCGCCCAGCGCCCGGTGCAGATCGGCGCGGGCCCGCTCGAGATCCGCCAGGCGGGGGCGATCACCGCTTCCCGGCAGCTCGATGGTGGCAGCGGCGAAACCGTGCGCCAACGCGTCGCGGGCGCGGTTCGCGAGTTGCGGATACATCTGATGCAGACCGCCGGGATGACCCAGCAGGATCAAGGGTGCGGGTGAAGCTTCGGGCGTCCATAGGATGCCCGGGATGTCGTTGAGACTGAAGGTGCGCTCGACGCCGCCGCCGTCAAGATGATGTTCGGAAATGAAGTGCATGGTCGTGCCTTTCGGGAGTGCTCGTGAGACGGCGCTCCCGGGACGACCTATCGCCCGACTGTGGCCCTGGTGAGGAGCACCCACGTCGATACGTTCACGGGTACCACCTCCTCGTCCTCTTGCCTGGCCTGCCAAGAAAGTATCAGCGGCCGCCAATCGCGGCCAACCATTTTTCGTCATGCGATTCGGAGGTGTCGCCACTTCGGCCAGCGCCGAAGTATCGGCGGCGCATTCTGGATCCATGAACGCTGAAAACTCTGACGAAGTCGATCGCCCGGGCATCGAAGCAGTGACACGTGCTTGGGAAGAAGCGTTGGCGAACCACGATGTCGAGGCACTGTTGGCGTGCTACGCACCGGACGCGACGCTGGAAAGCCCTGTCGCAGCGCACATCTTGGGCGGCCCGGGGGTCTGCCGGGGCCACACGGAGCTCCGGCCTTTCCTGACCGAGGTGGTGGCCCGTACTCCGGACGAGCGACACTACTTCCGCGCCGGCTTCTTCACCGACGGCCACCGTGCCACCTGGGAGTATCCCCGCGAGACGCCGGACGGTCAGCAGATGGATTTCGTCGAGGTCATGGAGATCGAGGACGGCTTGATCCAGGCCCACCGCGTCTACTGGGGTTGGCGCGGCGTCGAGATCCTGGCCAGTGATGGCTACTACCGATGATTTCGATCCTGGGCGATGCGGGCGGCTTTTCCGTCTAGCCTGAGCGGTAGGCGATCGGCGGGGGCGAACGACGTGAATCTGGATATGAAGACCCGGGCACACTGGCTGATGGGGTACGGGCTCCCCCGCGCGACACTGAAGCTGCTTTCACGCCGCGGAGACCCATTTGCCCGATTGCTGCTCGACGACGGTCAGCATGATCGCGCGTATGACCTTATCGAGCAGATTCGCCAACAGGGCCGCATGTCGCCAATATTCGGCGGCAACGCACTGGTCACCGCAGATCTCCAGATCACCCGAGAAATCCTGCGTGACAACAGGTACCGAACCGCAAAGCCAACCGATCGATCGCCGTTCCGCACTGTCCAGCGGCTCTTCGAGAAGACCAATCCCGGCGTGATCAATCCAGTGGAGCCGCCGTCACTTCTGATGGTCGACGCACCCGACCATGCCCGGCTGCGACGCCTGGTATCCCGGGCATTCACCCCGAAAGCCATCGACGGGCTTCGGCACCGCATCCACGACGTCGCCGAAAGGCTGCTGAACGAGCTGGACGACGGCGGCAGCGAATGCGATCTGGCGGTCGCCTATGCGTCCCGGATCCCCATCGAAATCATCGCGGACATGCTGGGCATTCCCCGCGCGGAGGCGCCCTACCTCTACGAGATGGGTGAGTCGACCTCCAAGCTGATCACGACCACAGCACCGTCGTGGCGTAACTTCCAGACCGCCGTCGCAGCGCTCCGCGAGCTCGAGACCTACCTCGCCACCCACATCGAGCACCTCCGCGGCGCAAGCGCCGACGACAGCATCTTGTCCGCCGTCGTCCAGGACACCGAACTCTCCGACTTCGAGGTCAGGACGTTCGCGGGCCTTCTTCTCGGCGCCGGATTCCTCACTACGGCACATCAATTCGGCAACGCCGTGGTGGCGCTGATCAATCATCCCGACCAGTTGGAGCGACTCCGAGCCCATCCGGAGGGCTGGCCCAACGCCGTCGAGGAGATGCTGCGCTACGACTCCGTCTCCCAGATCGGAGTCAGAGTGGCGACTGAGGAAGTTCAGGTCGGCGGATACCCGGTGCCCAAGGGGACCGCCGTCTTCCTGCTCCTCGCCGGCGCCAACCGCGATCCAGCCGTGTTCGAACGCCCGGACCAATTCGACGCCGCACGCGACAACGCCCGCGATCACGTCAGCTTCGGCACCGGCAGTCACGTGTGCCTCGGCGCTCCGCTGGCACGCATGGAACTGCAGATCGGCCTGCAGACGCTGTTCGAGCGCTTCCCGCGTCTGGCTCTCGCTGGTACGCCGGCCACGAACGACAGCACTCTGCTGCGAGGGATCAGCTATTTGCCTGTCTCTCTGGGACCTTCACCGGTGCGCCCGGGCTGATGCCGAGACTCTCGCCAGCTGACCCGCAGCCCTGACCACGACGTCGAGCTCGGTGGGTGTCCACGGCCGGCCGCGGGCGATCACGACAATGTGCTCAATTCCCAGCCCCGCCAGATTCCGGCAACGTTCGGCCAGGTCGTCGGCCGTCTCGCCGGGAGTCAAAGCCGTTGTGAGGGTGCGTTCGATCTCCTCAGGCGGCCGTCCGATCTCGGCGCAGTGCCGCTTGAGCGTGTCGAGTTGGCGGCGAATCACGCTGTCCCCGTTGGGGATATCGAAAAGGTTGCAGGCGTCCGCGTACTCGGCGACCATGCGCAAGGTGCGGCGCTCGCCGGTGCCGCCGATCAACACGGGCGGCCGCCTGATCGGCAGCGGCCGGCCGATGGGGTGCTCAGCACGGTAATAGCGCCCCTCGTAAGGAGATTCGTCGCCGTCCCACATGCGGCGGGCCAGCGCGAGGAGCTCGCCCATGCGGTCGAATCGTTCGCCGGTCGGTGGCAGGAACAGCCCGAGCGCTCGTGCCTCGTCGGCGTTGTAGCCGGCGCCCAGCCCCAACCAGGCTCGCCCGCCGGACAGTATGTCCAAGGTGGTGACGGCTTTGATCAACACCGCCGGGTCGCGAAATGTTGTTGCGGTGACCAGTGTTCCGAGCCGTAGCTCCGCGGTCGAGGCCGCCAGGAAGCCGAGGGTGGTGTACGCCTCCAGCATCGGTTCATCCAGTCGGCCGGCCGGGTCGGCCTGCAGCAGATGATCGGCCACCCAGAGCGTGTGAACATCTGTGCCATCGAGGATTTCGGCAACCGAGGCCAGGTTTGCGCGGATCGCGGTCGGCCCCTGCGGCCACGAGAAGTTGGTGACGCTGACGCTGAGCCTCATGACGCCCCGCCAGGGACTGCGTGCTCTCGCCGGTTGCGGGCGGCACGTCGCTTCGGCAGCAGAACGCCAACGGTGACAAGCCAGATCAGCGCCGAGAACCTGGCGAGCGGCAGGAGGGGCGAGGCCGGCGGCCAGATGAGGACAATCGTCGCGAGCTCGGCGGCCGCGGCAATCCCGAGGCCGGCCCACGCCACGGGTCGCGGTACCAGCTGCAGGATCAGCGCCGGGACCGCGATGCCTGCTGTCAACAGTCCGAGCATCACGACGTGTGCCACGCCGCCGGTGAGAAACACCAAATAGTAGAGCGCATTGATCAGTGGGCCGTCGGTGATGATCTCCGGCCGCGATAGCGTCCACAGCAGCATGCTCGACAGCCCCAATCCCCCAGCAGCCAGTACCCCGCCGGCCAGGGCGATGGTGGCACCGGGCGCGGTGACGCCGAGTTGCCGCAGCCGTGCGCTGACGGTGGCGGCGTAGATCAGGAGCGGCACCGACGCCCCGAAGACGAACACCGCGCCCACCTGTGCCGACGACGAATGCGCGCGGAAGTAATCCTGCACTGCCGCTGAATTCTGGTACGGCAGCGGCGGTGTGCCGCCAAGCGCGACACCCAATATGACGCCGCAGAGCAGCAGGCCGAGTGAAATCGTGCCAAGAAGCCACAGCGGCGGCCCGCTCTGTTGGGGCGCCCGGCTTGGCACCGGTGGTCCGTCGTGCGCGTAATCGTTCATGTATTGAACGATATTCTTAGTGAATTAGATGCGTCAACCTCATTCACGAATTGAACGGTTTCGGCCATGTATTGTTCGTCCATGTCATCAGCTTCCGGCGCCCAGCAGCGGGGCGGTGTCGCATTCCTGCTTGCCCAGCTCGGCCACCACGCCGCTCAGTTGTTCGCCGAACGTCTCGAGGCCGTGAAGCTGACTCCCCCGCATGCCGGCATCCTGCGGATGATCGCCACTCAGCCGGGCCTCAGTCAGCAGGAACTGAGCACTCTGCTGGGTTTGTTGCCCAGCAGAGTGGTCGTATATCTCGACGAGCTCGAGTCCCGGGGCGAGGTCGAACGCCGGCGCAACCCGACCGACCGGCGCCTGTACGCGTTGTATCTGACCAAATCGGGTGAGAAGTTGATGCGGACGCTCTCGGAGATCGCTCGTGAGCACGAACAAGACCTGACCGCCGGCCTGTCCAGTCAACAACGCAAGACGCTGGGCGAACTGCTCGCCGCCGTCGCCGACCAGCAAGGTCTGACGCCGGCCGTGCACCCGGGCTTCCGGCAACTCGGCCGGCGGCGGGATGCGACTCCTGGCTGAGCAACGCGTTTACAGTGCGGCGTAGGTCGCTTCGACGAGATCGTTTGCACGACGATCCCCGGCGAGCGCGTCGCGACGGAGGTTGGGCACGAACGCGAACGCCAGCTGATTGTCGACGTCACCGAACGCGAACGCGCCGCCGGCGCCAGGATGCCCGAACGCTCCGGGTCCGGCGTTATCGGGGAACGAGAACAACTGCGACGGCCGCATGTACCCCAGGCCGTAGCTGGAATCGAGAACCATGACGGCATCAGAACCGCTGTGCCGCACACGGATTGCGTCGGCCAGATTCTCCGGATGCAACAGCTCCCCGGCGCTCAGGCGCGCATAGAAATCCGCTAGTGCACGCGCAGTGGTTATCAGTCCGCTCGCCGGCCAGCCGGCCGCCAGAACATCGGGATGGTTGTAGCGCGCAGGTGGATTGGCGGTCGCGCGGGTGAACAAGGATTGCGGATCGCGGTATGCCTCGACGAGGCGTGCGACCGTGGTGGCGGGGATTGCGGCGGTGTCCGTTGCCCATTGCTGTTCGCTCGCGTCGGGAAAGCCGGTCCGGGCGATGCCATCGAGGGCGGCGCTACTGGTGCCGATCATGAGATCTCCACTGATGTGCGATCGCACGAACTCACCCACCGTCCTCTTGGCGTGCCGTCGGACGATCTCGCCGGCGAGCCAACCGAACGTCAACGCGTGATAGCCGTGCTTCGATCCCGGTTCCCACAGGGGCTGTTGAGCGGCGAGCAGACCGGCCATCAGTTCCGGATCGGCAGCTTCCTCGATCGAAACGGGGCGCTCCACAGCGGGTAGACCGGCGGCGTGCGAGAGCAGCTGTTCCCCCGTGGTGTGGCTCTTGTCCGCCGCGCCGTACTCGGGCCACCACGTCACCACAGGTGCTTCGAGGTCGACACCGTAGAGCTCCGCCACCATCAGCGCGGCCGTCGCGGTCACCGCCTTGGTACACGAGAAGGTGACGCAAGCCGTGTCGCGCTGCCAGCGCCGTCCCGTGCGCGGGTCAGCGATGCCGCCCCACAGGTCGACAACGGGCCTGCCATCGATCACGACAGAAACGCCCGCGCCCCAGTTCTGTCCGTCGGCGAAGCTCGCTTCGAAGATATCTCGCACAGCGGCGAACGCCGGATCGACGCTCCCCTCCGTCAAACCTGCCATGCGGACCATTAGAGCATGCGTCGACGCAACAATATGGCCGGATGGTGTAACGCGGGCTGGGTCTGGCCGTCGTGATTGTAGCGGGCAGACCGACACTTCAAACGCGTGGAAATCTTTGCCAGGTAATCACTTTCCAGCGCGGTAGGTTGGTGCTCACGGCACGTCAGCGATTCAATGGGGACTTCGATGCTCGCAAACACCTCCTCGGGCGTACGTTTCAGCAGCGCGGCGGGGCGCTGGATCCTCGCCGCGACGGTGCTGGGATCCGGCATGGCCCAGCTGGACGCGACGGTCGTCAACGTGGCGCTGCCGGCGATCGGCCACGACCTGAACACCGAAGTTGGCGGGCTGCAGCTCGTGGTCAGCGCCTACTCGGTGACGCTGGCAGCCTTGATCCTGCTGTCGGGCAGCCTCGGTGACCGGTTGGGCCGCAAGCGGATTTTCGTCGTCGGTGTGGCATGGTTCGCGGTGGCATCAGCGATCTGTGCGCTGGCGCCAACCGCCCAAATGCTCATCGCCGCAAGGGCTTTGCAAGGCGTCGGCGGTGCGCTGTTGACGCCGGGCAGCCTCGCCATAATCCAGTCGGTGTTCATGCCGGCCGACCGCGGCAAGGCGATCGGCGCATGGTCGGCGCTGGGCGGGGTCGCCGCGGCAATCGGCCCGCTGCTCGGCGGTTACCTCGTACAAGCGATCAGTTGGCGCGCCATTTTTCTCATCAACGTGCCGCTGGGCGCTCTGGTCGCCTGGCTGGCACTGCGCCACGTGCCCGAGAGTCGCGCCCCGTCGAGCGCCGGCCGCCTCGACTACGCCGGCGCGACGACGGCGACTGCCGGGCTGGCCGGCGCGACGGTCGCCTTCGTGGAAGGGCCCAACCGCGGTTGGGATTCTCCGGTCGTGCTCGCGGCCGGGGTGCTCGGTGCCGTCGCAATGGTCGCATTTGCCGTGGTCGAACCGCGCACCGCGAATCCCATGCTGCCGCTTGGCATTTTCTCCTCACGACAGTTCACGAGTGCCAACGCGGTGACCTTCGTCGTGTACACCGCACTCGGCGGGGTCTTCTTCCTGCTCGTGGTCGTGCTGCAGACCGCGCTCGGCTACTCCCCCGTCGCGGCCGGCGCCGCCTCGCTCCCGGTCACTGCGATCATGCTGGCCCTGTCGTCGGCATCTGGCGCACTCGCCCAGCGCATCGGCCCGCGACTGCCACTGACCATCGGCCCGCTCGTGATCGCGGCCGGCATGGTGCTGATGACGCGGATCGGCCCGGGCGCCTCATACGGCACCGTCGTACTGCCCGCCGTGGTCGTCTTCGGGTTGGGACTCGCGGCGACGGTCGCTCCCGTCACGGCCGCCGCCCTGGCAGCCGCTGATGAGCGCCACGCCGGCGTGGCCTCCGGAGTCAACAACGCGGTGGCGCGCACCGCGGGGCTGCTGGCCGTCGCCTTGCTGCCCCCGCTGTCCGGGCTGACGGACGACGCTTTCCGATCGCCCGCCGCGATCACCGCCGGCTTCCACACGGCCATGCTGATATCGGCCGGCCTTGCCGCCCTCGGCGGCGTGCTCGCGATCGCGACGATCTCCAACGATCTGCTCGCCGAAGAACCGGCCGAGGAACCCCAGAACCACCACTATCACTGTGCGCTGGCCGAGGTTCCCGCCGCCGAACGCGGTGGTAGCTGAACACGGCCGCGAATTCATCGAGTAATCCGGCATTTGGGAGAAGAATGTCCACATGGCGAACCAGAGCGCCCTGACCGACCAGGAGAAGCAGGCCCGGCTCGACGTCAACCAGCTCAAGCAGCTGGTGGGCCTGGTGGAATACGACCCGACTGACGATCCATTCCCCGTAACTGGTTGGGAAGCGATCGTTTTCGTGGTCGGTAATGCCACAGAGGCAGCGAGCTACTTCCAGTCGACGTGGGGCATGGAGCTGGTCGCCTACTCGGGGCCCGAGAACGGCAATCGTGACCACAAGGCCTTCGTGCTGCGTTCGGGGTCTGTCCGGTTCGTGCTGAAGGGCGCGGTGAGTCCCGACAGTCCCCTGATCGCCCACCACGCCAGCCACGGCGACGGCGTCGTCGACATCGCGTTGGAGGTGCCCGACGTCGACAAGTGCATCGCACAGGCCAAGGCAGCCGGCGCCACAGTCCTGGCAGAGCCGCACGACATCGCTGATGAGCACGGCGCCGTGCGCGTCGCGGCCATCGCAACCTACGGGCAGACCCGCCACACGCTGGTTCAGCGGGATGTCGCCGGAACCCACTACCGCGGTGCCTACCTGCCTGGCTACCAGCCGGCGACAAGTGGTCTGGTCCGACGAGACGGTGCTCCCGCGCGGCTGTTCCAGGCGCTGGACCACGTCGTCGGCAACGTCGAACTCGGAAAGATGGACGAGTGGGTTCGCTTCTACAACCGGGTCATGGGGTTCGTGAACCTGGCGGAGTTCATCGGCGACGACATCGCCACCGACTACTCGGCGCTCATGTCGAAGGTCGTGGCCAACGGCAACCACCGGGTGAAGTTCCCGCTCAACGAACCGGCCGTGGCGAAGCGCAAGTCGCAGATCGACGAGTACCTCGAGTTCTATCGCGGACCGGGGGTCCAGCACCTGGCGCTGGCCACCAACGACATCCTCGCCAGTGTCGACGAGCTGCGCCGGCGGGGCGTGCAGTTCCTCGACACCCCCGATGCGTACTACGAGGATCCGGAATTGCGCGCCCGCATCGGCGAGGTCCGTGTGCCGGTCGCGGAACTACAGCAGCGCGGCATCCTGGTCGACCGTGACGAAGACGGCTATCTGCTGCAGATCTTCACCAAGCCGCTGGGAGACCGGCCGACGGTGTTCTTCGAACTCATCGAACGCCATGGCTCACTGGGGTTCGGCAAGGGCAACTTCAAGGCGCTCTTCGAGTCCATCGAGCGCGAGCAGGAAAAGCGCGGGAATCTGTGATGGCCGAGTACCAAAGCGGTTTCGGCAACAGCTTCGAAAGCGAGGCGCTGCCCGGCGCGCTGCCCGTCGGCCGCAACTCACCGCAACGGTGCGCCCACGGCCTCTACGCCGAGCAACTCAGCGGGTCACCATTCACCGCACCCCGCGCCGCCAACAAGCGGTCCTGGCTGTACCGGATTCGGCCGAGCGTCGCCCACTGGGGCGATTTCACCGCCGTCCCCGGCGAACACTGGCGCTCGGCGCCCGACGACGCTCCTGCCGTTCCCATTGCCCAAATGCGTTGGAACCCTGTGCCGATGCCGGACCAGGACACCACGTTCATCACCGGCGTTCAGACGATGACGACCGGCGGGGACGTCAACACCCGCAGCGGATTCGCGTGCAGCGTCTACACCATCACGTCGTCGATGGTGGACGCCTACTTCTACAACGGCGACGCCGAGATGCTGTTCGTCTTGGAGCGCGGCAACGTACGGTTCTGCACCGAGTTCGGGATCATCGACGCCGAACCGTGTGAGATCGTCGTCATCCCCCGCGGCGTGAAGATGCGGGTCGAGGTGCCCGATGGTCCGGCCCGCGGCTACCTGTGCGAAAACTATGGCGGCCCTTTCACTCTCCCCGAACGCGGCCCGATCGGCGCCAACTGCCTGGCCAATTCACGAGACTTCCTGACACCGGTCGCGGCGTATGAGGATCGCGACACCCCGTCCACGATGTATGTGAAATGGGGCGGCACGCTGTGGCGAGCGGATATCGCCCAGTCACCACTGGATGTCGTTGCCTGGCATGGCAATTACGCACCGTACAAGTACGACATGCGCCGATTCTCCCCCGTCGGGCCGGTTCTGTTCGATCATGCCGACCCGTCGATCTTCACAGTGCTCAGTTCACCGAGCGAGACGCCCGGAACCGCCAACGTGGACTTCGTCTGCTTCCCCGAGCGGTGGATGGTCGCCGAAGACACTTTCCGGCCGCCGTGGTACCACGTGAACGTCATGAGTGAGTTCATGGGACTCGTGCGCGGCGTGTACGACGCCAAGCCGAACGGCTTCGTGCCCGGCGGCGTCAGCCTGCACAACGGCATGACCCCACATGGCCCGGACGCCAACGCATTCCACGCCGCCAGCACCGAAGAACTGAAACCGGTCAAGCAGGAGCACACACTGGCCTTCATGTTCGAGACGCGGTTCCCGCAGCAGGTGACGGCGTACGCCGCGAATTCACCGCAGCGGCAACAGGATTACGCGGACTGCTGGAGAGGGCTGGTCAAGCGCTTCCAGCCGGACAAGCCGTGACAGCACTCGACTTCACCCACGACCCGGGCCGGCGGAGTTGGGTCGCCTCCGCGGGCCCTGATAGTGACTTTCCGCTGCAGAATCTGCCGTTCGGCGTGGTCGCCGGTGTAAACGGCGAACCGGGCGGTGTTGTCCGGATCGGCGACATGGTCCTGCACCTGAGGGGGCTCGCCGAGTCCGGCCTGCTCACCGGCGAGGCGCAGACGGCCGCAGAGTCCGCGGCAGACGGAACGTTGAACGCCTTGTTCGCCTTGGGATCTGGTCCCCGCGTAGCACTTCGTAGGGCGCTGCACGCACTGCTCGCCGAAGGCGCGCCGCAACAACAGACCGTGGCGGCGTTGCTCACCCCACTGCGTGACGTCGATGTCCTGCTGCCCGCCCGCATCGGCGACTACACCGATTTCTACGTCGGCATCCACCACGCCCGCAACGTCGGAGCGCTGTTCCGGCCCGACAATCCCCTTCTCCCCAACTACAAATGGGTGCCCATCGGCTATCACGGGCGTGCCTCGAGCGTGCAGGTCAGCGGCACTCCCGTGACGCGACCGCACGGGCAATTGAAGGGTCCGGACGCACCAGCGCCTGTGCTGGCACCCACCCGGCGCCTGGATTTCGAGCTGGAACTCGGCGCGTGGATCGGCCCGGGAAACCGCCTCGGCGAACCGGTGCGTCTCGATGACGCCGAATCCCACATCGCCGGCTACTGCCTGCTCAACGACTGGTCGGCGCGGGACGTGCAGGCCTGGGAATACCAGCCACTCGGCCCGTTCCTGGCGAAGAGCTTCGGCACCACGGTCTCGCCCTGGGTAATGACTCCAGAAGCATTGGCGCCGTTCCGGATTCCGTTCGATCGTCCCGAGGGTGATCCCGCTCCCCTGCCCTACCTCGACAGCTCACGGCACCGTGCGAGCGGTGGGCTCGATATCGAGCTGCAGGTCCGTATCAGCACGGCCCGGATGCGCGACGACGGCGAGCCGCCGCACCCGATCGCACGCTCATCCAGCCGCCACATGTACTGGACCTTCGCGCAAATGGTCACTCACCACACGAGCAACGGATGCAACCTGCAGCCCGGCGACCTGCTCGGCAGCGGCACCCTGTCCGGTCCTGACACCGGCTCCGAAGGCAGCCTGCTGGAGCTCAGTCATGGCGGCACGGGCTCGATCACGCTGCCCAACGGGGAAACGCGCACGTTCCTCGAAGACGGCGACGAAATCACCCTCAAGGCAACGGCACATCGTCCCGGGGCGGCCATCATCGGGTTCGGCGAATGCGTCGCGGTCGTCCAACCAGCGATCACCTACCCGTGACCTGAGCGGCGTCGTGCACCAGGCGCTCCACCATGGCGTCGTCGACCTCGGCGAAGAACCCGCCGACAACATCCTCGATCTCGCCGAATCCCCTGGCGCAGAAGAGAATCGGTTGGTAGTGCGTGATGTCGTAGGTCTGCACCCCCATCCGGGCGATGTTCAATGGCCGCAGATCAGCCACATCGATCTGCTGGATCTCCCCGTACGACGACAGCAGGCCGGCACCGTAGGTACGTACCTCGCCATGTTGACGGACCACACCGAACTCCAGCGAGAACCAGAAGACCTTCGAGACGAATTCAAGGGCCTCAGTCGTTTTCACCCGCTGCGCCGCCTGCCCGGCCAGCCGGTACAGCGCCGCGAACCGCTCGTGCGCCAGGCAATTGCCGTGGCCGACCACCTCGTGGATCAGGTCCGGCTCGGGAGTGTAGAGCGGCACGGAGTGATGCCGGATGTACTGGGTGGAGTGGAAGATGCCGTCGGCGAGCAGTCCGTAGAACTCGCGCAGCGGCACCAGACCGGCCGCCGGCACGTACTGGAAGCCGGTCAGCGGCCCGAGCTTCTCGTTGACCTCGACCAGTTGCGGAATCCGATCCTCGGGAAGCCCCAACCGTTCCCTGCCCTGCAGGTACTCGGTGCAGGCCCGGCGCTGGTGTAGCCGGTGCAGCTCGGCGCACGCGATGCGCCAGACCTCCTGCTCGTCGTCGGTGTAGGTCGCGACGGGTGGCGGCGTTCCGGGCTGCCAATCCATGGCGAGCGCGGCAATAGCGTTGCGGCGGGCGCGGTACTCCGGGTCGACTGCGCCTGGATGATCCGCAGCCAGATGGACGGTGACGTCATCTCCCGACCGCGTCACCGGCGCATACAACTGCGCTTCCTCGAACATCGCTGCCTCCCGGAGGTCCGGGCGTCGCACAGCGCGGCGTCTAACACCCAGGATATGCGCGCTGATCACGCACGACTGGCAAGCACCTGTTCGCGCAGGATGTCGGCGTGCCCGCAGTGGTGCGCCAGCTCCCGCAGCACCTGCAACATGACCCAACGCAGGGTTCGCGGCCCGGACCGGTGCCCCGTCACGACGGTGTCCAACGGTAGATCGGCGACCGCCGCCCGCGCTGTCGCACAGACATCACGGTGCGCCGCAAGAACCGACGCAATGGTGTCGTCGTCATCCAGCTGGAAGGACTCGTCGACGCTCTGCACCAGGCCGAGAGCCTGACGGGATGTGCCGCCGACGCATTCCTCGAACCACACGCGCTGCATCCAGGTGACGTGCTTGAGCAACCCGAGAAGCGTTGTCGCTGACGGGACGAGGCGCCGGCGGGACTCCTCCTCGGTGAGGCCGTCGAGAGTCAGTTCGACGGCACGGCGGTAGTCCTCCACGAAGGCGTCGAGCTGGGCCCGTTCGTCGTCCATCAGTACATCGAACGAGCCCATCGCTGTCCTCTCGTCACACCGTGGCGGCCGGCTGCTTCCTGGTGACCTTCACCATCATCTTGGAGTAGCCCTTCACGAAGTTGGACTGGGTGTACTCGGGCTCCCCCACAACCTCGATGTCCTCGAATCGGGCCAGCAGCTCCTCCCACAGGATCTTCAGCTGCAGTTCGGCGAGGCGGCTGCCCATGCAGCGGTGGATGCCGATGCCGAATGCCAGGTGATGGCGGGCGTTGTGGCGGCCGATGATGAAGTCGTCCGGATTCTCGAACTTGCGCTCGTCGCGGTTGGCCGAGGCGTACCACATGACGAGCTTGTCGCCCTTGCGGATGAACTGTCCGTTCAGGATGGTGTCCTGTTTGGCGACGCGGCGCATGTAGGCCAGCGGGGTCTGCCACCGGATGATCTCGTGGACCGCTTTGGTGATGAGGCCCGGATCGGCCTTCAGCCGGGCGAACTCGTCGGGGTTCTGGTTCAGGGCGAGCACGCCACCGGTCATCGAATTGCGGGTGGTGTCGTTGCCGCCCACGATCAACAGAATCAGGTTGCCGAGGAACTCCATCGGCCGGTCGATCAGGTCCTTCGTGTCCTCGGACGACTGCATGAGCGTGATGAGGTCGAAGCCGGGCTTCTCTCCCGCCGCCAACCGAGCCTTCTTGTCGTACCAGAGGGCGCTGAACGCGCGTGCCATATCGGCTGCGGCGCTGAACATCTCATCCATGTCGGCCTCGCCGCCGGTGGCCGAGGCGCTGCCGGCCACGGTGTCGGTCCAGTAGACCAACTTGCGGCGCTCGTCGTAGGGAAAGTCGAGCAGGGTTGCCAGCATGCGTGAGGTCAGTTCGATCGAGACCGTGTCGACCCAGTCGAACGGCTCGTCCACGGGCAGACCGTCGAGGACCTCCTGCACCCGGGTCCGGATCAGTGCTTCCATCTCCTGGAGGTTCTGGGGCGCCACCACGCCCTGCACCGCGCCCCGCTGCTCGTCGTGCCGCGGCGGGTCCATGGCGATGAACATCTCGACGTCCAGGCCTTCCGGCGGGTCACCGATGATGATCTGCGGCTCGGCGGAGAAGCGTTCGTTGTCCTTGTCGACGGTGACGATGTCGTCGTAGCGGGTGATGGACCAGAACGGCCCGAACGGGCTGTTCGGCTGGTAGTGCACCGGCGCCTCGTCGCGGAGCCGCTTGAAGTAGGACTGCCAGCGGCCCTGGCGGAACATGAACGGGTTGCTGACGTCGATGTCTGCCAGCTCGACTTCCTCGACGGGGGGAATCGGGGCCTCGACGAAGACCGGCGACTTGTCGCCGACCACCGATTTCTTCGTCTTCTGGTAGAGGTGCATGCCCTTGATCTGCAAAGGCATCGGGATGGTCGACTGAGCGCGGCTGCGCACTGGGTCGAGGATCGCTTCCTGCGCCTTGGTGATTGCCTGATCGAGAATGTTCACGAGTTTCTCCGTCCTGTCAGATCTGGAATTCGGGCTGTGGATCGGCGTCTGACCAGTTCTCATTCACGGGGCCTCCTCCGCACATCCCTCTTCGTTGGTAATGACGCTACGAACCAAGATGAGCAGTTGGGAGACCCTAAGCGGCGGAATACTTACTCGAAGTGGCAACGCTGAGAGCAGATCGCCGGGGTCGACGATCTGTGGTCACCGACCTACGTATCCGCCCACCCGGTGCAACCGCGACTGCCACTATCAATTCGGCGAAGCAAATCGATCTTGGCGACGCGACTTACTAGATTCGGCAATGTGGTTGATTGGGACATCCCCCGCACGCCGACGAGCGTCGGCGTGCTGCTCGGGCTGGCCGGCGAACGCGGCGTCAGCCCGGAAACCTGCCTCACCGGCTCTCGACTGACTGTCCAAGGTCTGCAGCGCCCGGGCGCCGAGGTCACCGCCCGCCAGGAACTGACTGTCGTCACGAATCTGCTTGAGGCGCTGGACTATCCCGATGACCTCGGCGTCGAGGTCGGGCTGCGCTATCGGCTTGCCACCTACGGCATCTTCGGGTTCGCCTTGATCAGCAGCCCGACCTTACGCAGTGCGATCGACGTCGGCGTGCGCTATCTCGACCTCACGTTCGCCTCGTCGACGCTCGGTACCCGGGTGGTCGGCGACGAGTTCCACTTCGTCCTGGAGGCGCCGGGCACGCCCGACCGCGTCCGCCGATTCGAAATCGACCGGTTGGCCACGGCGGTCGCAGTGATCAAACGGGAACTGTCGGCAGACTTGCCGCCCTTGGGCGTCCGGTTCACCCACCGCCGGCCTGCCAATCTCGAGCGGTACATCGCCGCATTCGACGCCGAGCCGGAGTTCGATGCACCCGAGAACCTGCTGATTCTGCCCATCGACGTGCTCGATCTCCCACTGCCGCAGGCCAACGCCTACAACTCCGCCGCCACCCAGGAGCAGTGCCGCAATCTCCTCGAAGAGCGGCGCAGCCGGACCGGACTCTCGGGCCAGGTTCGCGACCTGCTACTGGCGTCCCCGGCGCAGCCACCGAATGCGCACGAGATCGCCCAAGCGCTGCTGATGAGCCCGCGGACGTTACGCCACCGGCTCGGCGCCGAGGGCACGTCGTACCGCGAACTCCTCGACGAGATCCGCCAGCGCCTTTCAGAAGAGATGCTGATCGGGGGTCGCTTGACCGTGGCCGAGACGGCGAGTCGACTCGGTTATGTTGAGCTGTCGAGCTTTTCGCAGGCGTTCCGCCGGTGGCACGGGATGAGTCCGCGGGCCTTCCGGGCGTCCCGCACGTGAGAGCGAAAGGGCGCGGCGCCGGCCATTGTCCGCGGTTACGCGGCGCAGTCCCACCAGTCGAGCAGTCGTGTCCCGTAGAGCGTGAGCCACTTTGACGGCTCCCCGGCCGGCACATCGACCTCGAACCACACGCGGCCCGGCTGCCGGCCGGTCTGCAACCAGGTGCCGTCCGGCTGCCGGGCCGCCCGAACGATGTCGACCGCGTCGCTCAACCGGGGATCCGGTGCGCTGCCATCCTGCAGTGCGGCGCGGCGGAAGTACTCACCCGCATTGAGAGCGCTGTAGGACCACCGCATCGGATAGCTGAAGTCGTTGATCCATTGCCCCACTGGCTGGTTCGTGGTGAGCCGATTGAGCAACCGGCGTTCGAGCAGGTACTCCTCCCCGCGCCGGCGTGCCGCGTGGATCTCGGTGCTGCCCGAAGTGGCGGCCTCGAAAGCCAGCAGCCCCTTGAGCGAGTTCAGAGTGGAATGGAACGACGATCTCCGCGATCCTTCGACCCAGTCACAGTTCCACCCGCCGTCGGGCAACTGATGCTCGAGAAACCAGTCGGCGAGGCCGTCGACGTCCGCGCCCAGCCACACGCCGTTGGCCAGGGTCCAGGCGTTGATGCAGCAGTCCACCTCACCGGACCAGTACGGCAGGTCGTCGTACTCCCAGCGGCAGTGCGCGTCGAGCAGCTCGGCGGTGCGGCGTTCCCGCAACACCGATGCATCAAGTCCCCACTCCCGCAGCGCATTCAGCGTCCAGGTCGTGGCCGTCCATGGCTGGCCTTCCTCGGGCCGCTCTGGGTCGTCGAAGTCGTAGTCCGCCGGGAAGAACGCGCCGCCGGCCCACTGGCCGTCGGGATCCTGCAGTGCGAGCAGGCGTGCACCGAAGCCCTGGGTCGCGATGCGCGACCGGGTTCCCTCCCACACCGCGGCCGGCGCATCGAGAAGATCGCACTCGACCTGCCAGCGCAGCGCCGGGTCCGAGTCCAGCAGCCAGTCCGTAAGGGCCACGCTCGTCATCAGACCGCCATCACGCTAGGAGCAGTAGACCTGGCCGTTGAGTACGCAATTCGACGGTGGCGTGTAGGTGCCACTCAGAATGCCGCGGATGCCTCCGTTGGCCGTACCACCGGGCGGAATCACGCGGTTCCAGCTGGCGGGGGTGATCACGTAGTGCGTGCCGTACTGGGCGAAGGTGCTGCTCCACACGTGCGAGATCGACTGCCCGACCGGCATGTCGAACTCGATCTTCCAATCCGCCATCGGCACGGTGCTGTAGTTGGTGACCACAAAGCGCGCGATGAACCCGTCCTGCCAGGTGTGTTGCACCACGAGCCGCGCCCCGGCCGCGGCCGCATGAGCGACCGGAGTGCCGACGAGTCCGATGAAGGCGACCGTCAATGCGGACACGACGACGTGAAGCGCTGCGCGGCAGCGCTTCACACGAGAGTCCGGTCCAGTCATCGCAGCCCAGACTAAGGCTCCCCGATGCGTGCCCTCTCCCGTGGCGCAGGTGCGCTGCCGTACCTTTGCACGATTGCAACCGGCGCGAGATCGCGCACCCGGCTGGGCGTCGACATCCATCAAAATTTTTCTGCGACTTGCTTGCACTCGCCGACGTCGAGTGCTAAAACAAATCTATGCCAGCCGACACAGATAATCGAGCTGGAAGCGCATAGATGGCACAAGAGAAAGGACAGATGGAGGTGGCCACGATGCTGCTGCGTACTGACCCGTTCCGAGACCTGGATCGCTTCACCCAAGAAGTCCTCGGCACCGCGGCCCGTCCGGCGGCGATGCCCATGGACGCCTGGCGCGACGGCGATGAGTTCCACGTCGAGTTCGACCTGCCCGGCGTCAATGCCGATTCCCTCGACCTCGACATCGAGAACAATGTGGTGACTGTGCGCGCCGAACGGTCCCCGGTGGATTCGTCGCGGGAAATGCTGGCCGCCGAGCGGCCGCGCGGCGTCTTCTCCCGACAGCTGGTGCTGGGCAACAACCTTGACACCGGCAGGATCACCGCGGACTACCGCGATGGGGTGCTCCGGCTCGTGATCCCGGTGGCCGAGAAGGCCAAGCCGCGCAAGATCACGGTCAGCAGAACCGGAAACGCCAAGGCGATCGACGAAAGCAAAGTGATCACCGAGGACGGCAGCCCTGTCACCAACACGGCAGCGGCCAAGGAGCCGGTGAACGCCTGACCGGGTCGATGCGCCGGTGCCGGGCTGGACGCTGACCAGCCCGGCACCGGCCGGCCAACTTTCCGCGACTGCGGCACATTCTTGAATGGTCGGTGTCATGCCGACAGTGCAAGGAGGTGAAAAGTGATGCAGCACAGCATGATTGCGGCGCCGGCCGCGCCTGACACCATCACGCCAGAAGAGCTGGCCCAATCGCTGGGTGTGGACGACCCCACGATGGTGATAGCGCTGATCGCCGAAGTCGACGCGATCTTCTGCGCCGCTGAAGCTCCTTGCCGTCAGCAACCGACGCCACCAGCGGTCGGGTGCGCTCTATACGGGCCCCGGTGCGCTGGTCGGTCTTTGGAGTCCACATGTCGGCGACCGCGGCGCGGGCCGGTGCGCCGTATGACGCCGGTGCAGCGCAGCCCTCCGGGATCGATAGCCGCTGCAGCAGTCATGTGAGCCGGTGGTTCCTCCACCACCCCGAAGGCTGGGCCGTACGCCGCCAGGGCCACACCCTGGGCGCCTACCAGGAGGCGCCGACGCCCAATCTAGGCAAACCCTCCCCGGCGGCAAGGCCCGGTCTTCACGTCGGCCAGTTTCGTCGTCCCTGCCTTTGGATACCCCTGCAGAAGGACCAAAGACAGCCAACTCCTGAAAACAGGAGGAGACGAAAGGAGCTCGACGTGGCGTTCTCGCAGATCGCATCGAAAACAATGGCAGCCGCTACCGGCATCGCGGCCGCCGGAATCCTGGCGGCAACCCCGGCGCTCGCCGACCCGACAGCAGTGATGTTCGGCCAGCGAGCCGAGATTCCCAGCCCCGGTGGCGCGATCGAGTACACCGTCATCAACCTGCAGCCGAGTGGACACAACGACGGCATCTGGTACTCGGATGTGACAGCGCGCGCCGTGAGCGGTGCGCCGACGCCGAACATCTCCGATTTCAACGCGCGGGCCGTCAACAGCTCGACATATGCGGACATGAAGGGCAACGAGGTCGAGGGCCTGCCCAACCAGCCAATCGCCCCGGGCAGCTATGCCACGGGTCGAATCTACTTCGATGTCCGGAACGGAACCGCGCCCGACAGCGTCGTGTACCGGGATGCCGGCGGCAGTGACAAGGTGGTCTGGAAGAGCTAGCCAGACTGCGATGGCGGATTTCCGCCAGCGCTGCCCGCGACGTGGCCAATAACGTCGACTCGTGACCACAACTGCACACCGAAGTCCGGTAATCACCGGCACCACAGTCCTTTTCATGTCGCTGGCCGCCGCCTTGGGGACCGCGACGATCTACCCGCTCCAGCCGGCCATCGCCGACATCGCACGATCGCTGGGCTCCGGCACGGCGATGGTCGGTGCGGCGTTGGCCTGCGGTCCGATCGGCTACCTGCTGGGGCTGGCGCTCCTGGTCCCGTTGGTGGACAGGTTCTCGCCGCGGCGGGTGGTCGCCTGGCAGTTCCTGGCGCTCGGCGCCGCGCTCGCACTGACCGCCGTTGCCGGCACTGTGTGGCTGGTCGGGTTCGGATTGCTGCTGACCGGCGCCTGCTCCGCGGTGGGCGCGAGTCTGAGTTCCGTTGTCGGTCGCCTCGCGCCCGCGCACCGGCGCTCGACAATTCTGGGTATCGTCACGGCCGGGATTTCGGCCGGCATCCTGGCCGGCAGGATCGCCGGCGGCTGGTTGAGCGACGTGATCGGCTGGCACGCAATGCTTCTCGTGGTCGCTGCCGCGGCCTTCGGAGTCGCCGGCGGCTGCCTGCTGTTCCTGCCGACCGCGACCGGAGCCGTCGAACAGAACTATCTCGCCGGATTGGCATCGCTGCCCCGGCTGCTCGCCCGTGACCGCGTGTTACGCCGTGGCGCGCTGCGCGGATCACTGTGGTTCTTCGCGTTCTGCGCGGTCTGGTCCGGAATCGCGGTCGCGTTGTCGCAACAGCCATACTTCCTGTCTGCCAAGCAGATCGGGCTCTACGCCTTGGCGGGTAGCGCAGGGATCTTCGCGACGCGCGTCGCCGGCGTCTACACCGACCGATTGGGCTTCCGGCCCGTGGTCCTCGTCGGTCTCGCGGTGGCGGGCGCCGCCTGCCCGGTCCTCGCCTTCGGCTTGGGCAGCCCACTGGCGACCATGGCGGCCCTGGCCGCATTCGATACCGGCCTGTTCGCGGCACAGGTGGCGAACCAGACCACCATCTTGGCGATCGATCCGTCCGCGCCTGCCCGATTCAACAGCGCGTACATGCTGGTTTACTTCGTGGGCGGAAGCCTCGGGACGGCGTTCGGCGCGGCTGCTGTGGCTTCATGCGGTTGGCCGGCGACCGTCGGCGCTTGTGGCGCAGCACTTCTCGTCGCCGGGCTGCTCACCGGCGGTCGACCGCTCCGCGAGCGGTGACGGCCTCCTCAGATGGTGCGTTTGAGGCCGACGTGCGCGGCGTGGTACCCGAGGCGGTCATAGAACGCCCGAGCCTGTTCGCGCGCTTCGTCGGTGGCCACCTGGGCCAAGCGCGCACCGTGTGCCCGGCCGTACTCGTGCGCCCACTGCACCAGGGCCGTACCCAGTCCTTTTCGGCGCTCGGCCGCGGTGACCCGCAGACCCTCTATCTGTAGTCGGGTCGAACCGCCGCGGGACAGCCCGGGAATCACGGTCAGCTGGACGGTCGCAACGATCACATCGGAACAGTTGCGGACCACCCCGAGGTAGTTGGAGTGGTCACGGACGAGGCCGTCATACGCCGCCTCGTAGTCTTCGAGGTCCGCGGTTTCCCGGTCCTGGCCGAATTCATCGTCGGACAGCAGCGCGACGATCGACGCGACATCGTCACGGGCCGCCCGTTCCACCCGGAAACTGCGGTCTCCCACCCGCAGTAGTCCCCGCACCGAGGTTCGCGCTTGCGACTGCAGACGCGTCACCAAGAGGTCCAGCCATGCCCCGACATTCGTTCGCGCCTCGCGGGTGTCGGGATAGCGACATCGCAGATGCAGGCCGGACTCGTCCAGGATGAACCACAGCATGACGCCGTCGGTCTGGATGGCGGCGCTCACGTACTGAGCGTCCAGCCCGACGTCGTCGATGCGAACCGGAAGACGCCGCAGATCCAGCCATGAGATCGCGAACATCCCGGGCGACATCGGCATGCCGCCCCATGGGGCCAGCACGTCCGCCAATGGCCACGACCCGAGTTGCACTGCTTCTTTGACCGCGGCAGCCGCGGCACGTGGATCTGCGACGGTCGACTCCAGAACCGAATTGGTGATGAACCAGCCCACCGAGTCGTGCCAGGTGGTATCGAAGCGACTGTGCACCGGGAAGACGGCGCGAAGCGGCGCGTCGGCCAGCTCCCGGGTCACGGCCGTCATCGCGGCCACCGCCAGCGCGAGCGTCGACACGCCGTCGTTGCGGGCCTGCACGGCGAAAGCCGCACTGGCGTCGACATCGAACACATCCCGGACTTCGACGCGCTCGGGCCCCAGCTCAGGTTCGCCCAGAGGCAGCGGGAATCGCGGCATCACCCCGCCGCTGTCGGCGATGATGCGCGCCCACGTTTCCCGGACGTGGTCCGGCGCCGCGGGACGATCGAGCAGCGCCTGGGTGTGTTCGACGAAAGCGGGCGCCGGCGGCAGCGAAACCACGCGCCCGGTGCGCGCAGCCGCGAGCAGCGCCAGCAGATCCCGGGCGATCACCAGCATCGACCACATGTCGACGTGGCTGTGGTCCGCCGCTATCACCACGGTCAAACCAGCGGCGGTTTCCAGCAGGCACAACCGGTGTGAGGGCTGCTGATACGGCGAGCAGGCCGCATCCAGGACACCGCGCAGCGCGTCGTTCACCGCCTGGCCGGCAGCTATCTCGTGCTCGACCCAACCGGCCGGACGCACTTCGATCTCGTGCAGTTGCGGATCGCCGTCCGGTCCTGCCGAAAATGCGGTCCGCAACGTGCCGTGGCGGGCCACCACCGCCAGCCACGCAGCGGCCAGCGATTCCCGGCTCACGCGGTCCGGCAAGCGAATGGACAACGCCATCCAAGAGCCCGGCCGGGCCCCTGCGCCGACATGAATCCGCTGGTCAAAGGACACCGGAAGCTGCCGACCCGGCGCCGACACCGCGACGTCGTAGCCCCAGAGCCGTCCGAACGGCAGTCGCAGGTGCGAGACGTTCGTGAGCCGCATGGCGGTACCCTAGCGCCCCGGTTAGCCTGAATGCTCGGTCAGCAGGTCGACGCCACGACGAGGCGATCGGTTACGGAAAGAGTTGCCTGATGCCTACTTTCGCAGTTCCCGGAGCCGAGCTTGCGGTTGAACTGAGCGACGAAGGTGGCCACCCCGTTGTCCAACTCCACGGACTCACCTCCAGCCGCGCGCGCGATCGGGTGCTCAATCTCGACCTCGGCCGGGGGCTCAGCGGGACGCGGCTGCTGCGCTACGACGCGCGTGGCCACGGCAAGTCGACGGGCCGGAAAGTCCCCGCGGACTACCGGTGGGAACAGCTCGCGCAAGACCTGCTGAATCTGCTCGACCGGTGGTTTCCCGGCGAACCGGTGCACGGGGTCGGGCCGTCGATGGGCACCGGGACGCTGTTGCATGCGGCGTGCCGCGAACCAGAACGATTCACGGGACTGACCTTGATGGTGCCGGCCACCGCGTGGGAGACCCGGCGCGCGCAGGCCGCGCACTACGAGGCCGCGGCCACGCTCATCGAGACCGAGGGCGTCGGCGCGTTCATTGCGGCCTCTCGTGGCGCGCCCCGGCCGCCGGCGACCGTGGGTGCACCCGAAACCGTTCCCGATGTCGCCGACGCCCTACTGCCGTCACTGTTTCGCGGTGCCGCGCTCAGTGACCTACCGACGCCCGAAGCCATCGCGCGGATCGACGTGCCGACAACGATCCTGGCCTGGATCGACGACCCGGCCCATCCGCTCTCGACCGCCGAAGCCCTTGCCGCGCTGATGCCGCGGTCCACCTTGACGCTCGCTCACACACCGGAGGACGTCGAGACGTGGCCCAAGATTCTGAGCCAGGATGTCGGCCGCCGCGGCTGACCGGTACTTGACGCCGCCCTTGACATCGACGTAACACTGCTGCCATGAGGCGTCCCTAGTGTGAAGCGGTCATTCACGTAGGGATAGGAACTGCATTGAGCGGAAATACCACCCGCTTGCGAGCGATCGCCGGCGTCCAGGCCTATACGCCCCCGGCGTACACCTTCGACCCGGCCGAAGCGCCCGGCGAGATCTTCGGCACCAACGTATTCACCAAGGCCGAGATGCAGGCGCGCCTGCCCAAAGCGATCTACAAATCGGTGGTCGCCACCATCGAGAAGGGCGCCAAGCTGGATCCGACGGTCGCCGATGCCGTCGCCGCCGCGATGAAGGACTGGGCACTGGAAAAGGGCGCGACGCACTACGCGCATGTCTTCTATCCGATGACCGGCCTGACTGCCGAAAAGCACGACAGCTTCCTCGAGCCGGTCTCTGACGGGCAGGCCCTGGCCGAGTTCGCCGGCAAGACGCTGGTGCAGGGCGAGCCCGACGCGTCGAGCTTTCCGTCCGGCGGTCTGCGGTCCACGTTCGAGGCCCGCGGGTACACCGGTTGGGACGTCACCAGCCCGGCGTACATCCTCGAGAACCCGAACGGCAACACACTCTGTATCCCAACGGTTTTCGTGTCGATGACCGGCGAGGCGCTGGACTACAAGACACCGCTGCTGCGCAGCCAGCAGGCCATGGGCATCCACGCGGAACGCATCCTGACGCTGTTCGGCCACAAGGATCTCGAGAAGGTCGTCTCGTTCTGCGGTCCCGAGCAGGAGTACTTCCTCGTCGACCGGCACTTCTTCCTCGCCCGGCCCGACCTGATCAATTCCGGCCGTACGCTTTTCGGCGCCAAACCGCCCAAGGGCCAGGAGTTCGACGACCACTATTTCGGTGCCGTCCCCGACCGGGTGCTGGGGTTCATGATGGACACCGAGCGGGAGCTGTTCAAGCTCGGCATCCCCGCCAAGACGCGCCACAATGAGGTCGCCCCCGGGCAGTTCGAGGTGGCCCCGATGTTCGAGCGCGCCAACATCGCTTCCGACCACCAGCAGTTGCTGATGACCGTGTTCAAGACCATCGCCAAGAAGCACGGCATGGAATGCCTGTTCCACGAGAAGCCGTTCGCCGGCGTGAACGGCTCGGGCAAGCACGTCAACTTCTCGGTCGGCAACGCCGAACTGGGGTCGCTGCTGGTGCCGGGCGACACGCCCCACGAGAACGCCCAGTTCCTGGTGTTCTGCGCCGCCGTCATCCGCGCGGTGCACAAATTCGCTGGGCTGCTGCGGGTTTCGGTCGCATCGGCGACCAACGATCACCGCTTGGGTGCCAATGAGGCACCGCCCGCGATCATCTCGATCTTCCTGGGCGATCAGCTTGCCGATGTTTTCGAGCAGATCGCCAAGGGCGCTGCGACGTCGTCGAAAGGCAAGGGCAGCATGATCATCGGTGTCGACACCCTGCCGGTGCTGCCGACCGACCCCGGTGACCGCAACCGCACCAGCCCGTTCGCGTTCACCGGCAACAGGTTCGAGTTCCGGGCACCGGGCTCGGGCCAGACAGTGGCGGTCCCGATGATCGTCCTCAACACCATCATGGCCGACTCGTTCGACTACATCGCCACCAATCTGGAGCAAGCTGTGGCCGACGGCGAAGACTTCGACACGGCGGTGCAGAAGCTGCTCACCGAGGTGATCACCGAACACGGTGCGGTGGTCTTCAACGGTGACGGTTACTCGGAGAACTGGCAGGCCGAGGCGGCGTCCCGCGGGCTGCCGAACCTGAAGACCACGCTGGATGCCATCCCGGAACTGATCAAGCCCGAGGCGGTGGCGGTCTTCGAGAAGTACGGCGTCTTCAACGAGCGGGAGTTGCACAGCCGCTATGAGGTACGCCTGGAGCAGTACGCGCTGACGATCGGCGTCGAGGCCAAGCTGGCGCTCGAGATCGGTTCCACCATCGTGCTGCCGGCCGCGCTGCGCTACCAGACCGAGCTCGCACAGAACGTCGCCGCATTGACGGCGGCTGGTATGACGCCGAGTTTGACGCTGCTGCAATCGGTCTCGGAGCCGATCAGTGCGCTCAGTGACGCGTTGGCCACGCTGAAGGCGGCACTGTCGGAGCATTCGGCCGCGTCGGCCTATGACGAGGCCAAGCACGCGCAAGTTGCGTTGCTGCCCGCCATGGAGGCGGTCCGTGCCGCGGCCGACACGCTGGAGACGGTGGTGGCCGACGACCTGTGGCCGTTGCCGACGTATCAGGAGATGCTCTACGTCCTCTGACCGTCCACATCACACGCCGGTGGCACCATCGATCCGTTCGCGGATGACGTCGGCATGCCCGCAGTGGCGGGCGTACTCGGCGATCATGTGCGTGTAGATCCAGCGCAGATTCACCTCGCCACCCATGAACGGGCTGGTGTCGTCGAGCCGGCGCGCAGCGCAGTTGGCGCGCGCATGGGCAATCTCGTCCTGCCAGATCCGGAACGCGAGCGGGTACGACGACTCCGGTGACAGCTCGAATCCGCCGTCGTGGCCCTCGGGGTGATCCGCGGGCCCAAAAATCGGTGGTGCCTGCTCACCGGCGAGCACCCGGCGAAACCAGTTGCGCTCCACCTCCGCGGCGTGCCGCAGCAACCCGAGCAGCGTCAGCTCCGACGGCGGCGCGGACGCGGTGCGCAACTGCTCGTCGTCGAGACCCTCGCATTTGGCCGCCAACGTTGCGCGGTAGAAGTCCAGCCAACCCTCGAGTGTGGCGCGCTCGTCGGCATTGATGGGCGGCACCGGCCGCTGCACGGAAGTCACGCTTCCCGATGGTGCCAGGCCATCCCGACATTCTGCCGATCGCCCAGGAAAATCCGATGTCTGTCGAAACCCGGGGTAGCCGTTCGTGTAGAAGGTGAAGGGTGGCAACCGGCCGCCCCGAATCGAGGAGTGACGGTCATGCACTACCTACTCGCCATGCATCAGCCGGTCGGCGATCCGCCGCCGCCGGAGGTGCTGGGGCCGATCATGGATGCCCTGGACGCGGTCGAGCACGACATGAAGGCAGCGGGCGTGTGGGTGTTCTCCGGTGGCTTGCACGGTCCTGACGCGTCGACCGTGGTCCGGGTCCACGACGGCGCGGTCCTGACGACGGACGGACCGTACGCCGAGGGCAAGGAACACCTGGGCGGCTTCACCATCATCGACGTGCCCGATCTGGATTCCGCGCTCGGCTGGGCCCGCAGGCAGGCGGAAGCCGTGCGGCTCCTGCCCATCGAGGTGCGCCCGTTCCGGGGCGATCTGAGGGGCTGAACGCGGCCGTGCTAGAGCTGCCGCCCGCAGAGATCGCCGGCGTGTTCCGGCGGGAGTACGGGCGCGCGGTGGCTGTCCTGGTCCGTCGATTCGGCGACATCGACCTCGCCGAGGAGGCGGTCCAGGACGCCTTCACCAAAGCAGTGGACCGCTGGCCGCAGACCGGCGCGCCGCCGAGCCCCGCGGGCTGGATCATCACCACCGCCGCGCACACGATCATCGACCGGTTCCGCCGGGAAACCGTCCGCGATGAACGGCACGCGCAGGCGGCACTGCTCTATCCGGCGGCCGATGACGACAATCTCGAAGAAGGCCCCGTGCACGACGACCGGTTACGCCTGATCTTCACCTGCTGTCACCCGGCGCTCGCCCTCGACGCGCGCGTCGCACTCACGCTGCGATTGCTCGGCGGCCTGTCCACCAAGGAGATCGCCCGTGCCTTCTTGATCTCGGAAAGCACTGTCGCGCAACGGCTGGTCCGCGCCAAGCGCAAGATCCGCGACGCCCGCATCCCCTACCGGGTGCCGCACGACAGTGACCTACCCGAGCGTGTGCACGGCGTCCTCGCGGTGGTGTACCTCATCTTCAACGAGGGACACACTGCAAGCTCAGGCGACGATCTCGTACGGGCCGAACTCACCGCCGAAGCGATTCGGCTCGGCCGGCTGCTGGCCGAGCTGATGCCGGACGAGCCCGAGGTCTGGGGACTGCTCGCGCTGATGCTGCTGACCGATGCACGACGCGCGGCGCGAACAGATGCGGACGGCAAGCTTGTTCTGCTGGCGGACCAGGACCGCGGTCGGTGGGACCGCGGCCTCATTGCCGAAGGGCAGGCGCTGGTCCGCAGATGCCTGCGCAGGAACCAGCCCGGGCCCTACCAGATCCAGGCCGCCATCAACGCCGTGCACAGTGACGCGCCGACCGCCGCCGCCACCGACTGGCACCAGATTCTCGCCCTGTACGACCAGCTGATGGCGATTGCCCCGACACCCGTTGTCGCCCTCAATCGCGCCGTGGCGGTTGCCGAGGTCCATGACCCGCAGACGGCGCTGGATCTGGTGGAAGCGCTCGACCTGGCCGGCTACCACGTCTATCACGTGGTCCGCGCCGCACTGCTGTCTCGTCTCGGCCGGACAAGCGAGGCGGCCGACGCCTACAGCCGCGCTGCCGACCTGACCGCGAACCCCGTCGAACAGGCATACCTCACCGGCCGAGCGTCAGGAGATCGACGAGTTCGGCCGGATGCGACAGCATCGCCATGTGACCGCCGGGCATGACCTCGGGTTCGATGCCGAGACGGTCCGCGACCACGCGCCGCATGAATCGCTCAGGGAAGAACCGGTCGTCGCGGAACAGGATGAACCGCGTCGGAACCTGCGGAAGCGCTTCGGCCGGCCACGGTTTCAGCGACGGGGTCTCCGATTGCGCGCGTTCGACCTCCTCCGCGACCACGGCGGGGTCGACACCGTTGTAGTACAGCGCGACGGCGTCATCGACTTCGTACCCACCCGCGGCGGCCGCTTCCCGTTGCGCGGCAACACATCCGGTGGCGCTCCACCAATCACCGGGGCGTTCGCCCGGCCGGGGAACCATCGCCGAGACGTAGATCAACTCCGCAGCACCGGCCCGCGGGCAGGCCAGCGCTCCGGTGAACCCGCCGAACGAATGCGCCACGACCACAGGCGGTTCGCCGTCATCGAATGGTTGTGCCGCGACCACGTCGGCGTACGTGTTGAGGTCGGCCGCATCATCGGCGCATGGTAGGTCCACCGCGATGCCGCGGTGCCCGCGAACAGCCAACTCGCGCACCACAAATCGCCAGTATGACGGATCGCATCCGCCACCCGGAACGAGCAGGAACGTCGTCACAGCCTGCCGACGACGAAAGTCGCGGCCTGGTCGGCCATGCCATTCGAGCCGTAGGTGATGTGCGCGAACGACGGCCCACCCGCGGGGGCCCCGTTGCAGATGGTGTCGTCGGGTACGCACAACTCGATGGTCTTGGCCACGTACGCGGGCCCGATGGCTATCGGCGGCGCGCCGATGTCCGCCATGAACTGCGACGAGGGCTTTCCGAACAGTACAAGCGCCGCAACGTGATTCGCGATCGTCGGCGGCATCGGCTTGGGCGCGTACCAGGTGTACTCCGCCAAGTCCGCCGGGATCTCCTTCGGCAGCGCGTTCGCGGTCGTGAACCCGGAAACCACTGCGCCCTGCGAGTATCCGCCGAGGACGATCCTGGTCTGTGGGCAGGCCGCGGCCGACGCTTCGACGTGTGTGGCGGCGTCCTTGACCCCGTCGACAACGCTCTGTACGAAATCCAGCCGGTTCCCGAAATCGCTGCTGGCGGCATAGTTCACCGGATATACCGCCACCGACTTGTTGCCTGCCTGGGCCTGCAGGGCATCGACGAAGGCCCGGCCGGCCATCCCGATACCCGGGGGTTCGCTGGTGCCGCGGGCGAACACCACCTCGACATCGGGGCACGGGTCGGCGGACGCCGGTGGTGCCGGAGCGCCCACAAACGCGGAAGCGACGACCGTGGCGACCCCGACGACATGGGCTAACCGCCTGGCTCGGAACAGCTTGATGATGTCCATACCAGCTTCACCGCCTTGCACCAGCTAACTGCGACCGGTTTTTCCATGCTGACACACAGCAGATGGCGAGCGATACCCGCGAGCCACAGGAATCTGCCAAGAATCCACCACCAAGGGCGCCGCCCCAGCATTGACCCATGACTGCTCGGTGTAGTCGTCGGACGTGAGGTCAGGCGACGGTCACGGTGTCCCCGACGACCGACGCCGCCTTCGGCGCCAGCGGCTCCTCTGCCGGACCGGTGACGACGGAGCCGTCGACCGCACTGAATTTGCTTCCGTGGCAAGGGCAGTCGATGGTGCCGTCGGAAACCTTCGACACCGTGCACTGTTTGTGGGTGCACACCGCGGTGAACGCCTTGAACTCACCGGCCTTCGGCTGAGTGACGACGACCTTCGCCGCGGCGAGGACCACTCCCCCGCCCACCGGCACATCGGCAGTCTTCACCGAGGGTGCTGCGGCCTTGGTCTCACTGCTCGTGGACTGGCCGGCCGGCGATGGCGACTCTTTCCCGCCACAGGCGGCAAGCACCACCCCGGCACCGACGGCACCCGCACCGAGGAGTACCCCACGGCGGCTCGGGTGTCCGGCGTCGGCCATGACCGGCTTACCGCCGACCACCGCCGTTGTATCCGGGCGAGGCCACCTCGTCTTCGGTCAATTGGTAGGGCGGCGTGAACAAGCTGGGGTCATCGAGCGAGGATTCCGGCGCATTGAACGGACCTTGAGCCGCTTCCGGAGCCGCGGGCGCATCCACCTGCGGCACACAGGTGCCTTCGGAGGCGACCAAGCCGTCCGAGCACTGCAGTTCGTCGGCGTGCGCGATCGGCATGCTGATCAATGCAGCCACCGCAGATGCAACGCCGAACGTTGCTGCCCCCATTGACATGCGAGCGAATCGCGTGGTCGTTGCACTCATTTCATACCTACTCTCCGGCGCTATCTGGTTCGGTGAAGGTAGCACCATTGAGACCGCTGTGACTGTTCGTTTCGCCACTTGAGTCAATTGCGTTTACACACAATTTTCACAGCAGACCGTAGGCCTGCTCGAGCGCCAGCAACGCCTCGCCGGTCTTGATGGCCAGCTTCTGCATGTGCGGCATCGAGTCGCGGCACCCGGTGAAACCGAAATTCAAAGTGCCCGAGTAGCTTTGACATGTGATGTTCAGGCCGACACCGTGGACGGGAATCGACACCGGATAGGTGGACACCAGCTCGTTGCCCCGGAAGTACAGCGGATAGTCAGGTCCGGGGACATTCGACAAGATGACGTTGTAGGACGCCGGTGCCACCTTGGGGGCACCCACCGTCGCCGCTCCGGTCTGCACGAGGAACGGCGCCATCAGTGCCGCGGTGTAGGCCAGGATGGCCGTGCTGGTCATGCCCGACAACTGATCTTTGGCCGCCTTCGTCGAGGCGCTGATGGTCTCGATCCGCTCGCGGGCGTCGGCGAGGTCGGTACCCAGTGTCGCGAGAATGGCGCCCACGGCGTTGCCGCCGCCGGGATCGTCTTTCGGGCGAATGTTGACCGGCAGCATGGCGATCAGCGACTTTTCGGGCAGGGCGTCGAGTCCGAGGAGATAGTCACGCAGTCCACCGCCACAGATCGCGAGCGCGACGTCATTGAGAGTCGCGCCGGCCGCATCCGCAACGGCCCGCAGCCGCGCGATGTCGTACTGCTGTGTGGCGAACCGCCGGCTCCGGCCGATGCGACCGTTGAAGATGGTGTGCGGCGCCTGGCCCGGCCCGACGAGCGGATTGCTCCTGCTGACCGCGGTCACGGCCAGCTTGGCGAACGCGGCAGGCAGATCGATGACGGTCGACAACTCCGAGGTGACGGACCGCAGCAGCCCGCCGATGTCGGGGATGAGGCTGCTGTCCTTCTCGTCCGTCTTGCGCTCCCGCTTCGGCACCGGGTTCCGGAAGAACAGCGGGGTGTCGGTGTCGGACGGGTCGGTCGACATCGACCGGATGAGCGTCTTCATCGCCGTGTAGCCGTCGACGAGGGAATGGTGCATCTTGACGTACAGGGCGACGTTTCCGTCGTCGAGGCCCTCGATGATGTGCAGTTCCCAGGGCGGTCGCGTCAGGTCCAGCTGGCGAGCATGCAGGCGGGAGATCAGGATTCCCAACTCACGCTGGTCGCCGGGACGGGGCAATGCGGACCGCCGGACGTGATACATGACGTCGAACTTCGGGTCCTCGACCCACCGCTGCAGTGGATTCAGCAGGAACCACGGCGTCTGCAGCTTCATGTTCCACGGCGGCTCGATCTCGTTCGACCCGTAGATCTCGTCGCGCAGCTGATCCAGGATGTCCCCGGCGTCGCCCGATGTCGGGCGGAACTGCATGAGTCCCGCCACATGCATCATCGTCTCGGGAGATTCGGCCGCCAGGAACATCGAATCGAGCGGCGACAGTCGTTTGCTGGTCACCCGGGTGAACATACTGCGGTCACCGCGCGAAGACGGCGCCTTCGATGAGGATCGTGGTTCCGACCGCAATGAGGACCACGGGCAGGATGAGGTGTCCCCACCGCGTGAACGTGTCGGCGACGACCGGATGCGAGGCGAAATACCGGCCGGCGATACACCACACCCCGACCCCGAGGAGAAACACCGTGACGTACCAGGCGACGGTGCCGGCAGTGGCGACCATGAACATCGGCACGTAGACGCCCACGTTGTCGCCGCCGTTCGCGAAGGTCACGGCGGCGACCTGCCAGACACCCGGCGCGAACGACGCCGGCCCGCCGTCGGCTTCCGACGGTTCGGCGCCACGACCCCGCCAGGCCGCCCAAGCTGCCCTGAGCCCCAACGCGATTGGCAACAATCCGAGGCACGGCAGGACGGTGACCGGTAGCAATGCCGCGCCGACAAGCGCGGCACATATCGACACCACCAAGATGGCGGCGAAACCCAGGTACTGTCCGGCGGCCACCCGCGCGGCCGCGCCGCGGTGGCCCCGGGCCTGGCCGAAGAACACCGCGAGCACCACGAGATCGTCGATGTTGGTGACGGCGAAGGTCGCTACCGCCGACGTGATGATGGTGGCGCTCATCGCCGTGGACATTACGGGACGCTGCCGAGCCGCAGCGCAGAGTTCGCCTCGCGGCTACCTGGCCGACGCCGGCCCATGACACAGTGCCCGCGTGACCGTCGACGCGGCGAGTGGCCTGCAGCGCGCCGTCGACCGATTTCACCGGGGCTGTGAGCTGGCCGTCGGCCGGCTGCCCTTCGGCCTCAAATCGATTGTCGCTCCGACGTTCCTGGGTTTCGCACTGATCAACGGCTGCACGTTCGCGATCGACCTGTTGTTGCTCACCGGATTGCGCGACGGGTTGGGATTGCCACTGGCAGGGGCAGTCACGGCGGCCTATGCGAGCGCGTTCGGGCTCAGTTATGTGCTGAATCGAATCTTCAACTTCAGCTCGCACAGCGCGGTGGGTCCGCAGCTCGCCGTCTACGTCGTCGTGGTCGCCGTCAACTACCTCGCGTTCATCCTCGGTGTGTCGACCGGGTTGTCGGCCCTGGGCGTCGAGTACCACGTCGCCCGGATGGCCGCGGGCGTTTGCGAGGCGGTCTACATGTACGCCGCGATGCGCTGGGTGGTGTTCCGGCACTGAGCTCGCGGTGACGTGCGTCTCATGGCGAGCAAGAATGCTGCGACGGTGTTAATTTCGCCTGGTCAAGTTGTACTGAGGTACCAAACGGGGGTAGTCGGGGACGGCAGGGCACATCAGACGCGCCGGCGAGAATCATTCGCTCCACGCCGCCATCACCGCCGCTGACTCATCAGCGAGATTCCACGTACGTCACCACGGGCGACATCGTCGCCCGATTCGTGGCGCGCTGCGTATCAACCGTAATTCCGTCCTCGTGCACAGATAGGAAACTGCCCAGTGGCCCGCCTGAACCGCTGCAGTGCAATAGGTTTCGTTGTCGCACTCTGCGTGGCGATCGGCGCGGAGCCGTCGGCGGCGGCATCGGACGAAAGCCCCGACGTCACCTTCTATCTGCAGGGCACCTGCTTGTGCGCTGTGTCGCCGACCGCCCGCGAGGCCCTGGGACTGGCCGACGGGTACCTGGATTCCAGCGGCACCATCCATGGCATCGGGTATCCCGCAGGCCTGTTGTTCGGCGCGGACGCAGTCATCGGGAGCACCAAGGTGAACGCGACCCTCGCCACCGTTCCGGACGGCGCCGCCGTCACCCTCGCCGGCCTGAGCCAGGGCGCCATCGTCCTGAACTACGTGAAACTCTCGCGGTCGCTGCAGGATTCGTTCACTCGTCACCGTGCGGACAATCTGCAATTCGTGACCTTCGGTGACCCGCAGAACACCACCGGCGGCATCACGACCAAGAATCCGGCACTGCAACTGTTCGCGCCGAACGTGCCAAGGGCGAGCGCATACCCCACCACCGAGATCGTTCGCGAGTACGACGGTTTCTCGGACTGGCCGGACAAGCCAACGCGTTTGGCCGTCCTCAACGCCGTCATGGGAATCGGATTCGTGCACACCGACTACGGGTCGGCCGCCAACCCGGCGACACCGGGAACGCTCAAGACCGTCCGCACCAACGCCGCCGGCGGCACCACCACGCATTACGTGGTGCCCACCAGGCGATTGCCACTCACTCAACCGTTGCGCGATGCCGGACTGAACACGTCTCTCATCGACGCTCTGCTCCGGCCGCAGATCGACCGCGCCTACGTCCACCGCCCGCAGGTTGCACCTGGAGATCCGGCTCCCCGGCCGTCGATCGCCGCCCTGGCGGCAAGGGCCCTGAATCCGGCGGCCGCCAAACCGGCTGCTGCCGGCGCCAAGGAGTCTGGCAGCGCGAAGGAAGACAAAGAGAAAGCACCGAAGCCCAAGCGGGGGTTCGGTTTTCGGAAATCTCGCCGTGGCGGGGAATCGAGGAGGTAGTTCGCATGTGGGTCAAGACGCAGGCCGTGACCCTGTCGGTGGTGTGCTCGGCAGCCGTCGTGGTCACCAGCGCCGCACCGGTTCTCCCGGCCGCGCACCCGACGACGGTGCACAGCGCCGAATACCGGTACGCGCTCACGGCGGCAGCCATCGACACCGCCTTCAATCCGATTCGGTACGTCGGCAACGTCGGAGGCGCGGCCCAGGCCGTCGCCACCGACGTGATCTACTGGCAGACACCGGACTTCCCGCTGCTGGTGCTGAGCGCACAGGTTGACTCCAGCACCGGTGAGTACGAGGCCGTGGAGAAGGTGACGTCGACGGCGGGGCACCTGCAGAGTCTGGTCAGCGCGGTCACCGCGTTTCCCGGCGCATCATCCTCGCCACAGGTGAAGCAGCTGGTCAGCGGAATCGGATCGGCCGGCGCCGCCGCGGCCGGCGCCACGCGTACCGTGACAGCCACTCTGGCGCCCCACCTCGCGCCGCTGACGCCGGTGATCTACGTCGTCAGGGTGCTGCGGGCCGCGGTCGGCGTCTATTACGCCGTGGCCACGCTCTCGACCACGGGAGTCGGCACGGTGCTGAGCGGGCACAACCCGTTGACGGCAGTCGCCAATGTCGTGTCCTCGGTCCAGAGCCTGGCCAACGTCCTCACCCACGCGCCGCGCCCGGCCGCGTCGGTCTCGACTGGCACGACTGGTACGACCGCCGGGGCGACCGCGACCGCGGCGCAAACGGTCGCGCAGCCGACCGCTGTTGTCGCGCGGACCCTAGCGAAGGGCGCCAAATCAAAAGCGAAGCAGGAAGAATCGGCAGCCAAGAAGCCCGGTGACCACGCCACCGCACCCAAATCGGCTGCCGCACCGGCCACGTCGACGGCTGCCGCCGAGCAGCAGGATGCCAAGCCGGCGACACCCACCAAGAAGTCCAAGCGCGCCGCGAAGGGTGACGACTCGTCGGCCAAGGTGGACGCCGCCAAAGCCGCCTCGTCCAAGGAGTCCAAAGAGTCCAAAGAGAAGGGCGAGCACGGCCGGCGTAAACACTGAGCGGCGGTGGGCGTGCGCTAGAACAGAGGTACGCGCCAGCACCGACGAAGGGGACGCCCGCCATGGCGAAGACGCACCACTACGAGCTCGACGTGACATGGACCGGCAATACCGGCACCGGAACCTCGGGCTACCGCGAGTACGACCGCGCGCACGACGTCAGCGCCGACGGCAAACCCACGATCGCCGGCTCCGCTGATCCTGCTTTCCGCGGCGACCCGCAGCGCTGGAACCCCGAGGAGCTCCTGGTGGCGTCCCTGTCGCAGTGCCACATGCTGTGGGTCCTGGCGCTGTGTTCCCAGGAGGGCATCGTCGTCACCGGATACGCCGACCATCCGTCGGGCACCATGGCGCAGACCCCTGACGGTGGTGGGTATTTCACCGAGGTGGTGCTGCGTCCGGTCGTCGAGATCGTCGACGACCGGCACCGCGAGGCGCTCACGAGCGTCCACGAGCGGGCCCACCACCTGTGTTTCATCGCCAATTCCGTCAACTTCGACGTGCGGTGCGAACCGCAGGTGAGCGTCGCCGAATCGGCGTGACCCACGGTGCCGCCGTGGGAAAATGGCGCATGACCATCAAGCTCGACGCACTCGATTCCGCGCTGCTGTCGGAGCTGGCCGCCGACCCGCGGACGCCGATCCTCGAGCTGGCGTCGCGGCTGAAGGTCGCTCGAAATACCGTGCAGGCGCGCATGAAGCGGCTCGAAGAATCCGGCCTGGTGCGTGGCTACCCGCCCAACATCAACCTGTCGCAGCTCGGGTTCGCGGTGCATGCGCTGGTCTTCATCGAGACGGACCAGACCAAGATGAACGCCATCATCGAAGCTCTGCAGGACGTCCCGCATGTACTGGAGGTCCACGCCACGACGGGACGGGCGGATCTGCTCGCCCGCATCGCCGCGCAGACGCAGGAAGAACTGCTCAGCGTGATCCAGCGCGTGCATCGCATCGACGGCGTCAAACACTCCGAAACCATGCTCGCGATGGCGACTCCGGTCGAATACCGATCGCTTCCTCTCGTGCAGCACGTGACGCAACGTCGAACAAAATGATGCGTGCGTCACAGTGTGCCACGTCACAATTGAGCAGTCTGCTCAACATTTTGACCGACTGTTGACGTAGATCACCCACAGGGGCAGATTTCGCTGCACTGATTGCTAATAGTTCGCACCTAGGACTGGCGATCTGAGTGGCGGAAAGTGTGGAGGTTCTCGATGACCAGTGTCCTGTCCCGATCCGAACTCGCAGCGGCCGAACCCGCCGCGCCCTACGACCTCGACGACCGGTACCGCGCCGGCGCCGGCCCCGTCCTGCTGACCGGCGTCCAGGCGATCGCCCGCATGATGGTCGAGCAGCATGTCCGTGACCTCCGTGCCGGCCGCCGCGTCGCGACCTTCGTCTCCGGCTACCAGGGCAGCCCGCTCGGCTGCGTCGACAAGATGCTGCTGGGCATGCCGAACGTGCTGACCGAGCACGACGTCGTCTTCACGCCCGGCTTCAACGAGGAGCTCGCCGCCACCTCGGTCTGGGGCAGCCAGACCGACCTTCCCGCCGG
This sequence comes from Mycobacterium sp. SMC-21, assembly GCF_045310825.1. Lineage (NCBI taxonomy): Bacteria > Bacillati > Actinomycetota > Actinomycetes > Mycobacteriales > Mycobacteriaceae > Mycobacterium > Mycobacterium sp. SMC-21. The sequence goes on from NZ_JBJIAO010000005.1 coordinate 222,299, forward strand.
GAAAGCCACCCACGACGGGGTCATCGGCGTCTGGTACGGAAAGGGACCCGGCGTCGACCGCGCGACGGACGCGCTGCGCCACGCCAACATGTACGGCGTCAATCCCCGCGGCGGCGTGCTGCTGCTGGTCGGCGACGACCCGGCATCGAAATCGTCGACCGTGCCCGCCGTGAGCGAACGGTCGCTCGCGGCCCTCGGCATCCCGGTCCTGTTCCCGCGCAACGCCGAAGAGATCATCACCATGGGCATGCAGGGCGTCGCGCTGTCGCGCGCATCGGGCTGCGTCGTGGCGATGAAGATCGTCGCCGACGTGGCCGACGGCGCCTGGACGGTCGACGCCGATGTCGCCGACATCACCATCACCGCACCTGAAATCCTCTGGGACGGCAAGCCGTTCACCTACGTCCAGCGACCGATGGCCGCACCGGCCGACAGCCTCATCGCCGAGGCCGACCTCTACGGTCCGCGCTGGGCGACCGTCCGCGCGTTCGGGGACATCAACCAGCTCGACGTCCTCGAGGTGGATCCGGTGCGTGCAAAGGTCGGCATCGCCGCCACCGGTACCACCTTCGACGCCGTCCGGCAGGCGCTGCTCGACCTCGGCGTCGACGACGCGGCACTGCACCGCGCGGGAATCCGCCTGCTGCGCATCGGGATGCCGTACCCCGTCGGGCAGGAGTCCGTCCGGGCGTTCGCGCGCGGTCTCGAGCAGGTGATCGTCGTCGAGGACAAGACGGCGTTCATCGAAACCCAGGTCCGTGAAATCCTGTACGGCACCGCCGATGCCCCGCAGATCGTCGGCAAGCACGATGCCGCCGGTATGCCGCTGTTCCCGCTCGGTGGTGAGCTGACCGCCGCCCGCCTGCTCGCGCCGCTGCGCCGGGTGCTGCGCGATCACGTCGAGCTCAAGCGCACCCCTCCCCCGCCACTGTCACTGGAAGTGTTGTCCGCCAAGCGAACCGCCTACTTCTGCAGCGGCTGCCCGCACAACCGTTCCACCGCGATCCCGGAGGGCTCCATCGGCGGCGGTGGCATCGGCTGCCACACCCTGGTCACCATGTCCGGCCGCAGTGACAGCGCCGTGGTGGGTCTGACGCAGATGGGTGGCGAGGGCAGCCAGTGGATCGGGCAGGCACCGTTCACCGACGTGCCGCACCTGTTCCAGAACGTCGGCGACGGCACGTTCTTCCACTCGGGTCAGCTCGCGGTGCAGGCCTGCATCGCCGCCGGGGTCAACATCACCTACAAGCTGCTCTACAACGAAGTGGTCGCCATGACCGGCGCACAGGACGTCGAGGGCGGCCTGGTCGTTGCCGGGCTCACGCACAAGCTGACGGCCGAGGGCGTCAAGCAGATCATCATCTGCGCCGACGAACCCAAGCGGCACAACAAGAAAGCTCTCGCGAAGGGCACCCTGCTGTGGCACCGCGACCGCCTCGATGAGGCGCAGAAGGTGCTGCGAGAGATCCCGGGTGTGACCGTGCTCATCTACGACCAGCACTGCGCTGCCGACGCGCGCCGTCAGCGCAAGCGCGGCACGCTGCCCACCCGCAACACGCGCGTGGTGATCAACGAAGCGGTGTGCGAGGGCTGCGGCGACTGCGGCACCAAGTCGAACTGCCTGTCGGTACAGCCGGTCGACACCGAATTCGGCCGCAAGACCCGCATCGACCAGACGTCGTGCAACACCGACTACACGTGCCTCGACGGCGACTGCCCGTCGTTCGTCACGGTCGAGCTGACCCCGGAGAAGAAGGGCCGCAAGACATCCCGGCGCAAGGCGCCGGAACCGCCGCGGGTCGCCGATCCGGGGTTCGGTGTGCCGACCGGCACGCAGAACGTCCTGCTCGCCGGCATCGGTGGCACCGGCATCGTCACGGTGAACCAGGTGCTGGCGACCGCCGCCCTGCGCGCGGGCTACGAGGTGGAGAGCCTCGACCAGATCGGCCTGAGTCAGAAGGCCGGACCGGTGGTGTCGCACCTGCGGTTCTCGACCGCCGCCCTCGAGCCGTCCAACCGGCTCACCTCGGGCAGTGCCGACTGCATCATCGCCATCGACCTGCTCACCGCGACCGACAACCGGAACCTGGCCTACGGCAGTGCCGAACGAACCATCGCGGTCGCCTCGACGAGCCAGACCCCGACCGGCGACATGGTGTACGACAAGTCCGTCGCCTACCCGGAGACCCAGTCGTTGCTCGACCGGCTGACCGGCGTCACCCGCACGCTGACGCACTTCGATGCGCTGGCCGCGGCACAGGCCCTGTTCGGCAACACCGCAGCGGCCAACTTCCTGGTCGTGGGTGCCGCCTTCCAGAACGGCGGCCTGCGCCTGCCCGCGGCGCGCATCGAAGAGGCCATCGGCATCAACGGTGTCGCGGTCGCTGCCAATGTGGCGGCGTTCCGCTGGGGCCGCGTCGCGGTGGCCGATCCGGCCGCGTTCGCCGCCGCCGTCGAGGCCGCCCGGCCCAAGGCCCGGCCCGCGGTGGCCAGCCCGGAGCTGCTGGCCAGCACCACGTTCGGCGGCGAGGTGCGCAGGCTGGTCGAACTGCGTGCCGGTGAACTGGTCCGCTACCAGAACACGAAGGTCGCGCGGCGGTACGTCGAAACGGTGCAGGCCGTGTGGCAGCTGGAGCGCACCATCACCGACAACACCGCCTTCAGCGAGGCCGTCGCCCGCGGGCTGCACAAGTTCACGGCCTACAAGGACGAATACGAGGTCGCCCGGCTGCTGGTCGACCCGGCGTTCCTGGCCGATGTGCAGGCGCAGGTGCCCGGTGGGGAGAACCTCACCTACAAACTGCACCCGCCCGTCCTGCGCGCCATGGGCCGCACGAAGAAGGTCGGCTTCGGACCGAAATCGCATGTGGCACTGAAGATGCTGGCCAAGGCCAAGGTGCTGCGCGGCACCAAGCTGGACCCGTTCGGCTACGCGCACGTGCGAAAAGTGGAGCGGCAGTTGCTGTCTCACTACACGGCCATGGTGCTGCGCCTCGCCGCCGAACTGACCGTCGACAACTACACCACGGCCGTCGAGGCAGCCGGACTGCCCGACATCGTCCGCGGTTACGAGGACATCAAACTCGGCAACGTCGAGCTGTACTGGGCACGCCTGCGCGAGCTCGGCATCCCGGCCTGACCGGCCCCACCCCAGCTGTCCTGCCGTGACACCCGCGGCAGCGTCAACCATGCCGCCGAACATGCGGCACCAGAAAGGAATCCGTAGTGACAGTAGTGTCCAACTCGCCGGTATCCACCCCCGCCGGAGTCTTCGGTCGTTCGCACAAGCTGAGCTCCCGTAGCCACGAGCAGGTCGTGTTCTGCGAGGACGCCGAATCCGGTCTCAAGGCCATCATCGCGATCCACTCGACGGCGCTGGGCCCGGCCCTCGGCGGCTGCCGCATGTACCCGTACGCCGACGAATTCGAGGCACTCGAGGACGTGCTGCGGCTGTCGTGGGGCATGACGTACAAGGCCGCGGCGGCCGGGGTGAACCTGGGCGGCGGCAAGTCCGTGATCATCGGCGATCCCACCAGCGACAAGAGCGAAGCACTGTTCGCGGCGTTCGCGCGCTACGTCAACACCCTGGGCGGACGCTACGTCACCGCCGGTGACGTCGGCACCAACACCGACGATCTCGACATCATGGGCAAGTACACGTCGCACGTCACCGGCCGCAGCGCCGGGGCCGGCGGCTCGGGTGACAGCGCGCGCCTCACCGCGCTGGGCGTGTTCAACGCCATGCGTGCCGGCGCCGAATCTGTCTGGGGCGCAGCGACGTTGGCCGGCCGGACCGTCGGCGTCGAGGGCGTCGGCAAGGTCGGCCGGGAACTCATCGCACTGCTGCTCGCGGATGGCGCGGACGTGTACGCCACCGACGTGAACGCCGCTGCGCTGCTGCGCCTGTCGAATGACCACCCGTCGGTGCGCCTTCTCAATTCGGTTGCCGACGCCCCGGTCGATGTCTATGCTCCGTGTGCCCTCGGGTCTACTCTGACGCCTATGAGCGCTGACACCATCGAGGCGAAGCTGATTTGCGGTGCCGCAAACAACCAGCTCGCGACGCCGGACGTCGAGCTGTTGCTCGGCCGCCGCGGGATCACCTGGGTACCTGACTACGTCGCCAACGCCGGCGGCCTCATTCAGGTGGCCGGTGAACTGCACGGCGCGGACCGCACCGCCGTCGAGGGCGACGTGACCCGGATCTACGACCGCTGCCGCGACATCATCGCCACCGCGCGCGAGACGGGCATCAGCATCGGCGCCGCCGCGAACCTGTTCGCCGAACAGCGGCTCGACGGAGCCATCTGATGGGCGCCGGCGGCGGGCTTTTCCGCACCAAGTCGGTCGAGCAGTCGATCCGGGACACCGATGAGCCCGACTCGAAGCTCCGCAAAGATCTGACGGCAAGGGATCTCACTGTTTTCGGCGTGGCCGTCGTCATCGGCGCCGGCATCTTCACCCTTACCGCTCAGACCGCGGGCAACATGGCGGGGCCGGCCGTGTCGGTCGCCTTCGTCATCGCGGCGATCACATGCGGGCTCACCGCGCTGTGCTACGCCGAGTTCGCCTCGACTGTGCCCGTCGCCGGCAGCGCCTACACCTACGCCTACGCCACCTTCGGTGAGCTGGTCGCGTGGATCATCGGCTGGGATCTGATCCTCGAGTTCGCGCTCGCGGTATCCGTTGTCGCCAAAGGCTGGTCGCAGTATCTCGGCCACGTCCTCGGTGGGACGGTGTCACCGGTGGTGCACCTTGGGTCGGTCAAGTTCGACTGGGGTGCGCTGGTGATCATCGCCATCGTCGGTGTGCTGCTGGCGACCGGAACGAAGCTGTCGTCGCGGGTTTCGGCCGTCGCCGTGGCGATCAAACTCTCCGTGATCGTGCTGATCCTCGTTGTCGGCGCCACCTACTTCAAGGCCTCGAACCTCACCCCCTTCATCCCGGCGGCGCAGCCCTCGGCGAAGGCGGATGGCGTACACCAGTCCATGCTGGCCTGGCTCACCGGAACCGGCGGCACGAGCTTCGGGTGGCTGGGTCTGCTGACCGCGGCCAGCATCGCGTTCTTCGCGTTCATCGGCTTCGACGTGGTCGCCACCGCGGCGGAAGAGACCCGCAACCCGCAGCGCGACGTCCCGCGCGGCATCTTCGGCGCGCTGGCCATCGTCACCGTCTGCTACGTCGCGGTGTCGTTCGTGCTCACCGGCATGGTGCCGTACACCGAACTGCAGGGAGAAAATGCCACCCTCGCAAACGGCATTCGCCCTCCACGGTGACACCTGGGCCAAGAACATCATCTCCATCGGCGCATTGGCGGGCCTGTCGACCGTCGTCATGGTGATGTTCCTCGGCCAGACCCGCGTCCTGTTCGCCATGTCCCGCGACGGCCTGCTCCCCAAGCGGCTTTCGCACACCGGCAAGCACGGCACCCCGGTACGATTGACCGTCATCGTGGGCGTGGTGTGCGCGGTTCTGGCGGCATTCGTGGACTTCGGCACCCTCGCGGGCATGGTCAACATCGGCACGCTCGTCGCCTTCATCCTCGTGGCGATCGGAGTGCCGATCCTGCGCCGCACACGGCCCGATCTCAAACGCGGCTTCCGGGTGCCTCTCGTGCCACTCGTCCCGATCCTGGCTGCGCTGTCGTGCCTCTGGCTGATGATCAACCTCGAGGTCGAGACCTGGCTTCGGTTCGTCGTGTGGATGGCCGTCGGCGTCGCGCTGTACTTCGTCTACGGCAGGTCACACTCGAAGCTCGCGCAGCGGAAGGCCGAGGCGCACAAGCACCTCAACGTCACTCAGATCGCGGCGTGAGCATCAGCTGCAGGTAACGCGAATCTCGAAGGGCTTGGTCACCATCACGGGCGGTAGCGCTGCCGTCACCCCGGTAGCGCTACCGCTGATGACGTAGGTGTCGCCATCCTTGGACGCCGTGGCCTCACCGCCCGACATGCCCTGCTGATAGCCGAGAATGACGCCGTTGACGTTCCCCAGGATCACCGAGTGCACCGTGGCGGCGTCCGGTGTCAGCACCACCGCCACTCCCGAGGCCTTCTGACCGATGGCGATGTTGAAGTTTCCGACGGCGTTGGTACAGACCACATTGCCCGTGATGTTCTGACGCACCCCGTCGACGGTCACCTCGGCCTGGCCGGGCGGCGGATTGCCGGTCGGCGGTTGGGTGGGCGAGGCCGTCGTTGACGATGCCGGCGATGACGTGGACTTGGTGGTGGTGGTGCTGCTGCTCGAGCTCGTCGTCTCCGACGGCGGTTTCTCGCCACTGCAGCCGGCGATCCCCACGACAACCGCCACGCTGACCGCACCGATCGCAACCTGTCGCCTCATGACACCCCTCTTGTTGTCGTCGCCAATCCCGATTCACCACATCTACGCCGTTGAACCGGTCGCCGCATTTCTTTTCTGAGATGCGACGACCGGCTCGTTCCGGTGGCTACGGCAACCTGCCTACATCGGCATGAAATTGCCGAACCACCAGAAGCCCCAACGCTCGATGGCCGGGCTCCACACCACGGACGCGCCCGGAGCCCACCATGGCGGGTTCGGTTGGACCGGCGCCCAGGGCGGCGGAATCGCCGGGGGCACGTTCGGTTCGGCGCTCGCGACGCCGCTGCCCAGGGTGCTCGGCGATACTGTGGAGATTCCGCCGGCCACGCCGAACAAGCCGGCCGCCAGACTGCCGGCGACGGTGGCTGCTGCTGCCAGTTGTTTGATGGTCATTGTCTCGTCCTTGCCTCGACTGCATGGCCTCATGCGTCAAGGTCCGCGACGGATGCGACATCGCATTCCTACCTGGCGAGCGTGCCCGACCCCCGAACGAGCGGACCTGGCGCCGTAGGCAATTGGTGAATACCCCACGGCGCCAGCGGTAAACGGGCCTGCGGTCAGTCGAGGCAGAACTCGTTGCCCTCCACGTCCTGCATGACGATGCACGACTCGTTGATGTCGTCGGCGGGAAGCAATCGCACGCGGACCGCACCGAGCGAGACCAGCCGTTCGCACTCCGCCTCGAGCGCCGCCAGTCGTTCGTCCCCGGCCAGACCGGTGGCCACGCGCACGTCCAGATGCACGCGGTTCTTCACCGTCTTGCCTTCGGGAACGCGCTGGAAGAACAGGCGCGGGCCGACGCCTTCAGGATCGACGCACGCGAACTTCGAACCTCGATGTTCGGGTGGCAGTGCACGGTCGAAGTCGTCCCACGATGCGAATCCCGGCGGTGGCGGCGGTACGACGTATCCCAGCACGTTGCACCAGAACCGCGCCACCCGCTCGGGTACCGCGCAGTCGAAGGTGACCTGAAACTTCTTGACATCAGCCATCATTCGCCCTCAGTGGTTCAGCTTACGAAGGCCGGCGACGGTGTCGGCCAAGGTGATGCGCGGATCGCGGTAGGTGACACCGAGTTCGCGCTCGCTCGGGGTGTCGTCCGAGTCGGGCATCTGGGTGTAGTACTGCATCGCGGCCTCGGTGAACGGCGTCTGGAACGGCAACAATGGTCCCAGCCGATCAAGTACCTGGCCGGCCAGCCGCAGCACCGTGTCGGGAACCGGAACGGAGAACATGGTCTTGTCGCCGACTTCGCTCAACAGCCGAGCCAGCTCGTCCACCGGGATCCGATGGCCGCCGGCCATGTAGCGGCGGGGTCCCTTGCCCGGCTTCAGCAACGCCGCGTGGAGCTCGGCCAGATCCCGACCGTCGACCACCGTCCAGGCAGCGCTGCGGCCGGGAATCGCGCCGAGTTGAAGTGCCTGCGCCACGCCTTCGCCGGCCTCGCCGAACTGGTTGCCGACCGGCGGACCCATGACCATGCCGGGATAGGTGATGTTCACCGGCGCCCCGGCGTCCTGCATGCCGCGGGCGTAGATCTCGACCTGGGCTTTGGAACGTCCGTAGCCGTCGGTGCCGCCGAACACCGGAAGGTCGGCCTCGAGCTTGTCCACGTCGGGATTGAACAGCGCGGTGATGCTCGAGACGTGGATGATCGGATCGAGGCCCAGCTCCACAGCGCCGCCCAGTACGTTGCGCGCACCGTCCATGTTGGTACTCAGCATCTGCGCCGCCTGGTTCGGATCGGTGGCGACCAGCGCCGCGGCGTGCAGCACGGCGTCGCACCCGTCCAGCGCGCGCAGCACCGAGTCGCGATCGGTGATGTCGCCGACCACGTGGTCAGAGACGTCGACGCCCAATTGGGCCACGCTGGTCTGCAACCGAGCCGCGTTGCGCACCAGGAACCGGACCGAATGCCCCTTGTCCGCAATGGCTTTCGCACTCCAACCACCGACGAATCCGGTCCCGCCCGTGACCAGCACCCGCATGACGCCTACCCCCTCCGAAGTGAACTGCCGCTGCCCAGACGCTAGTACCTGCCATCACGCCGCAGGGCGGATCCGCGCGATGTGGACATCACTCGGACAACACGCCCGATTCCAATCGCGCGACCCCCTACGCGCGCATCTCGACGTGAGGCAACAGGCCGACAAGTGCCGCGGCGTTCGGCTATCCCTGGACACAGCGCAGTAGCATCAGGACGACTTCTTGACCACGCTCGACTTGAGCTGCAGACGCCCGAAACCGGGCACGTTTGCGTCGATGTCGTGGTCGCCGACGCCGTCGGTGATGAGCGTGATGCCGCGGACCTTGGTGCCCACCTTGATCGCACCGCCACCGCCGCCCGACACCTTGACGCTTTTCACGAGCGTGACGCTGTCGCCGTCGGCCAGCACGTTGCCCACAGCGTCCCTCACCACTCGCCCGGCATCGGCGTCGCCGGCATCACCGTCAGCCCACTCGTGGCCGCACATGGGACATGCGTACAACGCACCGGATTCGTAGGTGTACTCGCTCGTACACTCTGGGCACGGGGGCGTCGCGGCTGTCTCTGTCATGCGATGAGTATGGCAACACCGTCAGCGCCGCGGCGATGCCGTGGAGCACGCCGCGCCCCGTTCGGCGAGCAGCCGGGCAGTTGCTTCGCCGATGCCACTGCTGGCGCCCGTGATGGCGACGACTTTGCCTGCGATACCGGTCATCTCAGCCCTGTCTACGCGCCGTGCCCCGGGCTGAGATCCTTCACATCGTCGAAGAACACCGGCTTGCCCCCGGTGCCGGAATCACCGCCCGCGACAGGTGCCAGCAGATGACCCACGTGGTCGCCCATGTCGAATCTCGCGATGATCTCGCCGACGAACCAGGCCAGCGCGGAATCGAGGACCGCAGAGCCTTCCGGCCCGACATGCCAGGCGCAGCGCTCGAATTTGTCGACGGCATCGCCCGTCTCACCGCCGAACAGCTCGGCCAGCTTCAACTCGTCGCGCGGCAGCAGGTGCACCGCAAGGTGAGTGGCCGTCCGCGCGATCGAGGTCGTGTGATTCGCCGTGGACAGCCCGACGAGGAACCTCGGCGGGTCGATGCTGGCCTGCGTGGCGAAGCCCACCAGGCATCCGGCGGTCTGACCGCCGGCCTGCACCGTGACCACGAACATCGGGTAGTCGAGCAGGTCGACGAAATCATCAAATGCGGTCTCTGGTTTCATCACCGGTCCTGGCCTCGGGTTTTGGGATACCTGAGTTGGGGTAGCCACTGCTCATTCTTGCAAACCGTCAACGGGTGCCGTCGATGGTCGATACCGGAGATGGGAGTCCTGCGTGAAGGCAGTTACCTGGCATGGCCGACGAGACGTCCGAGTCGACACCGTGCCCGACCCCGAGATCGAAGCGCCAACCGACGCCATCATCGAAGTCACCTCGACCAACATCTGCGGATCGGATCTGCACCTGTACGAGGTGCTCGGGGCGTTCATGCACGAGGGCGACATCCTCGGGCACGAACCCATGGGCATCGTTCGCGAGGTCGGCAGCGACGTCGACGGGTTGTCCGTCGGTGACCGGGTCGTCGTGCCGTTCCAGATTTCCTGCGGGCACTGCTACATGTGCGGCCAGCAGCTCTACACCCAGTGCGAGACCACGCAGGTTCGCGACCACGGCAAAGGTGCCGCGCTGTTCGGCTATTCGGAACTGTACGGGCAGATACCGGGCGGCCAAGCCGAATACCTCCGCGTGCCGCAGGCCCAGTTCACCCACATCAAAGTGCCTGAGGGACCGCCGGATTCGCGATTCGTCTACCTGTCGGACGTGCTGCCCACGGCGTGGCAGGCTGTCGCCTACGCCGACATTCCCGACGGCGGGAGCGTCACGGTGCTCGGGCTGGGGCCGATCGGCGACATGTGTGCGCGCATCGCCCAGCATCTCGGCTATCGGGTGATCGCCGTCGACCGGGTTCCGGAACGGTTGGCGCGGGCATCGGTGCACGGTATCCACACCGTCGACCTCGACACCGTCGACGGCAGCATCGGCGACACCATCCGGGCGCTGACCGACGGCCGCGGCACCGACTCGGTGATCGATGCGGTAGGCATGGAGGCCCACGGATCGCCTGTGGCCCAGGCACTTCAGCGCATGACGGCGACGCTGCCCGACATGGTGGCCAAGCCGATGATGCAGAACTTCGGGGTCGATCGACTTCATGCGCTCTACTCGGCCATCGACATCGTCCGCCGCGGCGGGACCATCTCGTTGATCGGCGTGTACGGCGGCATGTCGGACCCGCTACCGATGATGACGCTGTTCGACAAGCAGATTCAGCTGCGCATGGGCCAGGCCAACGTCAAGAGATGGGTCGACGACATCCTGCCGCTGCTCGGCGACGACGATCCGCTGGGCGTCGACACCTTCGCCAGTCACGTTCTGCCCCTTGATGATGCACCACATGCCTACGACATCTTCCAGAAGAAAACGGACGGTGCCGTGAAGGTGATGCTCAAGCCGTGAGCGGAAGGACCGATGACACTACCCCGAATGCAACCCGACCCGGGCGCCATCGCCGAGGCCAGAGACATCGTCGGCGCCGTGGCGTCGGCGTTCTCCCATCAGGTCGTGGGCCAGGAGCACCTGCGTGAGACGATGCTCGTCGCGCTGCTCGGTGGCGGCCACCTGCTGATCGAGAGCGTTCCCGGTCTTGCCAAGACCACCGCGGCGCGCGTCCTTGCCGCGTCTGTCGGTGGCAGCTTCCGCCGCATCCAGTGCACGCCGGACCTGTTGCCCAGCGACATCATCGGCACGCAGATCTTCGAGGCCGACACCAACACGTTCACCACCCAACTGGGCCCGGTGCACGCCAACATCGTGTTGCTCGACGAGGTCAACCGCTCGAGCGCCAAGACACAGAGCGCCATGCTCGAAGCGATGGAGGAACGTCAGACCACGATCGCCGGCGTCGAATACCCGATACCCGAGCCGTTTCTCGTCATCGCCACCCAGAACCCCGTCGACCAGGAAGGCACCTATCCCCTGTCGGAGGCCCAGACCGACCGCTTCATGCTCAAAGAGCTCGTGCACTATCCGTCGATCACGGACGAGATCGAGATCATCGACCGCATGGACGCCGGGCGGTACGACCGCGCCCGTCATCCGGCCCCCGTGGTCTCGCTCGACGACGTTCGGCGGGTGCAGGAGATCGTCCGCTCGGTCCACCTCGACCGCGCGCTCGTCGCGTACGCGAGCCGACTGGTCGACGTCACGCGCAGCCCCGCCCAACACCTACCGTCGCACCTCGCCCGACTCGTCGAATACGGCGCGAGCCCCCGCGCAACCATCGCCTTCTGCCGCGCCGCACGCGCGCTCGCCGTCATCCACGACCGCGGACACGTTGTGCCCGAGGATATTTCGATGCTCGCACACCGCGTGCTGCGGCATCGGCTGATCCTCGGCTTCGAGGCCGCGAGCGCTCGGATCACGCCTGACGCAGTGGTCGACGCGGTACTGCAGACGGTCCCGGTGCCGTGAGGCCGACATGGGGAAACACCTCGACGCCGCGAAAATCCACATCGGCCGTGACCCCGGCAGCCTCCTGGAAGGCGGCCGCTACGCGCTGATCCACACCCGGAGCCTCGAGTTCGACGAACTACGCCCCTACGTCCCGGGCGACGACGTCCGGGACATCGATTGGAAGGCGAGTTCCCGGTCCGGCCACACCCTCGTCAAGCAATTCGTGTCCGAGAAGCACCACAAGATCGTGGTGGTCGCCGACGCCGGCCGAAACGTGTCGGCGCTCGCGCCGTCGGGAGAGCTCAAGAAGGACATCATCATGCACGTCATCGGCGCGATCGGACTCATGACGCTGCGCCGCTCCGACGAGATAGGCCTGGTGGCGGGAGACCGCCGTGGTTGTATCGACACCCGCCTGCGGCGTGGCGAGACGCATATCGAGCGCATGCTGCACCACTACCTGCAGCTCGCCGGCGAATCCCCCGCCCGCAGCGATCTGCTGGTCCAACTGCAATGGCTGGCCACGCATTACCGCCACCGGCTCCTGGTCTTCATCGTGTCCGACGAACCCGAGATCAGTGACGCGTTGCAGAACGTGCTGCGCTCACTGACCGCCCGGCACGACGTCCTGTGGGCGCTGGTGACCGACATGCCACCGGTGGGACCCGGAACCGGCCGCAGCTACGACGCCGCCGATGGACAGTTCCTGCTACCGCCGTCCGCACTCGACCGCGCCGTCACCGAAGCCTACCGGCGATCGGAAGACGAACGGCGCCAGAAGCTTTCGGAGTTCCTGACCCTGTCCGGCGTACCGCATGCGCGAATCGGCGCGAGCACCCAGATCAAACCCGCCCTGACGGCGATGACGGGGGTCTACGCACGTGCCAGATGACGATCTGCTGCGCTACGTGGTCGGCCCCGAGCCCTATTCCGGGTTGTGGCCGTGGCTTTCGGCCGCGCTGATCGTCTGTGTAATCGCCTGGTATGCCTGGCTTTTCACGGCGACGTCAGCGTCCCGCCGGATCGGCGACGTGCGGTTGATCCGAGTCGTGCGGGACGAGATGATCAAGCTGCGCGCGGTCCGGGACATTCGCGGCATCGCCAGGCGCCATCGATCGGGCGACCTCTCGGCGCCGGCTGCCGGGGCGGCACTGAGCCGAGAAGTCCGCCGGTTCCTGCACGCCGCGACCGGGCTCCGCGTGCAGTACATGCACGTCGGCGCCATCGCAGCCGGCCCGGCCGGCGCCGCCGCACCGCTGCTGTCCGAACTCGTCGACGTGCAATTCAATCCGCGATCGGACGTCGATGTCGACGATGCCTGCGCGACTGCCGAAGGGCTGGTCAGGCGATGGAGCTGACCTGGCGGATTGCGGCGATCATCGGGTGCGTCGCGCTGGCGGCGTGCGTGGCGGTGGCCGTGCTCTGGCCACACCGCCAGCGTCCCGGCGATCTCAGACCGCTCGCCAACACCGGCCGCCTGACGCGGCTGCCCGAATACCGCCGGGCACAACGCCGGAACACGATCTCGGTGTGGTCCGCCGTCGTGCTCCTCGTGGTGGGTTTCGGTGCCGCCGTCGTGGCCACGGCACGACCCACGGGTCTGCCCACGCTCGATCGCCGGTCCGAAGCCGCTGCGCCGCAGGACATCATGATCTGCGTCGGCGCCCCGGTCTCCGATTCCCCGGTCAACGCGACGCTGCAGTTCTTCGCCGATGCGGCCCGGGAATACCGCACCGAGCGGATCGGGCTGACGTCTGCCAATCGCCGTGTCGTCCCGTTGACCCGGGACTATCAGTACGTGGCCGCGGAGTTCACCGCCTATGGTCGGCAGATCAAGCGCAGCGACGCCAGACCGTTCGTCGCGCCCGTCCGCTACACCGGCTACACCCCGAACATCGAAGACCTCCTCGCGCTGTGCATGACCGGGTTCCCGCCGGCCGCAAAGGGCACTGCGACGCGCAGGTCACTCATCTACGTCGGGCCAGACGCTTCGAGCGGAGAGGCCGGCCGGCTGTTCGACGGCGCCGCGCTTCGAGACCTGGCTGCCACCAGCAAGATCCAGGTGAACGCACTCATCGTCGGCGCCGATGGGGGCACCGTTTCCGGCCTCGTGCACGACACCGGCGGCAGGTCGCACCCTGCCACTGATATCGGTGCGTCGTTGCGCGACATCACCCGCCATCCGCCCCCGGCCGATCGGACGAACGTCGCCGCCACACCGACAGAGACTCCGGACATCGCACTCGTGGTCGCCCTGCTCGCCGCCTGCGGTGCCGCATGGTGGCGACGGCGAAGCACCGAACACGCCGGCTGGCGGACGTGGCGCTGGGCCGGATTCGGCCTGACCGTGGTGCTGTTGATCGGCGCCGGCACGCGCCCGGCGATCGGGGCGACACCCCCGCCGCCCCAGACCGCAGGCGCGCTCGAGCCGAATGTCTTCCTGGTCGTCGACCGCTCGGCGGACATGGCGGCACCGGGACCCGACGGCCGCTCACGCGCGGCCGAGGCGAGTGCCGACATCGCGCAACTGATCGACCGCTATCCGACCGCGCGGTTCGCCGTCGTCGGATTCGCGTCCGGCCCAGCAGTGGAATGGCCGCTCTCGGCCGACGCGTGGAGTCTGAAGCCGGTCGCGACGGCTCCCATCACCTACCCCACGCCGGAACCGGCGCATACCGACGCCGGCGCGGCAAGTACGGTGCTGCGCTACCAGCTGCTCAGCGCAGCCCAGCAATACCCTGACGCCAAGAGCCTCGTGTATTACCTCGGCGCGGGGACACCGGAATCCGCCACTCCGCAAAGGGAATTCGATCTACCGGAAGGCGTGGTCGCGGGCGGGGCGGTGATCGGTTACGGCGACGACGCGGTCCCCTCGCTACGGGCCGTTGCCGAGCAGATCGGGGTGCCGTACGTGCCGCGGCCCGCGGCTGGGCTGCCGCCCGAGGCGCTCACCGACGTCGCCCGCCCCGTCCAATCGCCCGTCGGCTCGGGTCACAGTGGAACGGAACTCTATTGGGCGCTCTCAGGGCTGGCCGCCGTGCTGCTTCTCATCGAACTGTTCCTGACGTTGCGAGAAGCGGCCCGCACCCGACTGGACCGGGTACGACTGTGAACACCGACCGACGAAAGCTGCGTCGCCGACTGCTCCTGGGCTCGGCGCCCGTCGTCGCCGCGGTGCTGATCCTCGCCGCGAAGCTGGCATCTGTCGCCGTGGTCGGCGACTCGGCGGTCACCGACTACGCGAATCGGGACACCGCCGCGCTGTCCGACGACGTCGCAATCCTGCGGCAGTTCAACGTGATCGAACCGAACCGGACGTCGTACGCCGGCGGAAGCCTCGCGGTACTGCAGCACCGGCTCGGCGATGCCGACCGCGAATTCGGCCGCGCCCTGGCGCAGACCCCGGCCGACCGGTCGTGCCCGGTCCGGGTCAACCTCGAGCTGATCCGCGAAACCCTCGGCGATCAAGCCGCCGCAGCGGGCGACCGCGACGCGGCCGTCCGGCAGTACACCGCCGCCAGGGATGTGGTCACGCACGCGCCCGCCGACTGTTTCGCGGGCAACGCCGACCCCGATGCGCAGCGGCGCCGGATCCGCGCAGAGGCCCTGCCCCGGCTGGACGCCAAGCTCGCCGAGGCCGGCCCGCCGCCGGCCGCGCCGCCCCCACCCCCTCCGGCAGCACCGCCCCCGGCGCCGCCGCCCGCGGCCGGGGATGCCACGTCGACCCTTCCGCCACCGCTGCCCCCGCCGGACGGCGCCGACCCGATGCAAGGGCTGCAACAGATCCTGCGCGACGCGGCACGGTGACATCGGCAGGTGTGCCCGCGGTGACGTCTGGGTATGCACCATCGATGAGTGACACCGCTCTGTTGATCATCGACATGTTCAACGACTACCGGCACGAAGACGGTGAGGAACTTGCGGCCAATGTCGCCGAGATTCTCGATCCGTTGCACCGGCTGCTGACGGCGGCCCGATCACACCATGGTGTGGACGTCCTGTACGTCAACGACAACCATGAAGATTTCAGCGTCGGCGGCGAAGGCATCGTCGACGTCGCGTTGTCCGGGAGCCACCCCGAGCTCGTCAAGCCGCTGGTCCCGACACAGGGCAGCACCTTCCTGACCAAGGTGCGGCACAGCGTCTTCTACGCCACCGCCCTCGACTACCTGCTGCGGCAGCGTGGCGTCACCAGGCTGATCCTGACGGGTCAGGTCACCGAACAGTGCATTCTCTACAGCGCCCTCGACGGATACCTGCGGCACTACGACGTCATCGTCCCACCCGACGCGGTCGCGCACATCGACCCGCAACTCGGTGACGCGGCGCTGAAGATGATGCGGCGCAACATGGGCGCCGAGATCACCGAATCCACGCGGTGTCTGCCCTGACGCGTCGAGCGCGCGTGTACCGACCGTGACACCGGGTATGCGCCCTGTGTGAACACGACACCACCGATAACCCCCATGGACACCGTGGCCGAAGTTGCGGCGCGTCTGCGCGTGGATTCGATCCGGTCCAGCACCAGTGCCGGATCCGGTCACCCCACGTCGAGCATGTCAGCCGCGGATCTCGTCGCCGTGCTGATCACCCGTCACCTGCGCTATGACTGGCGCGATCCGGCCGCCGTCACCAACGACCATCTCATCTTCTCGAAGGGCCACGCGTCACCGCTGTTGTATTCGGCCTTCGCGGCCGTCGGCGCGATCACCGACGAAGAACTGGTCGACGGCTACCGCAGGTTCGGGCAGCGCCTGCAAGGTCACCCCACACCGGTACTGCCGTGGGTGGACGTCGCGACAGGCTCGCTCGGCCAGGGACTGCCCGACGGCGTCGGACTCGCGCTGGCCGGGAAGTACCTCGACGGCCTTCCGTACCGGGTGTGGGTGCTGTGCGGTGACAGCGAGATGGCCGAAGGCTCCATGTGGGAAGCGCTCGACAAGGCGTCCTACTACAAGCTGGACAACCTGGTCGCCCTCATTGATGTGAACAGGCTGGGACAGCGGGGCCCGACAGACCTCGGCTGGAACGTCGCGGCCTACGAGCGGCGCTGTCAGGCTTTCGGCGCCCGGACGGTCGTCATCGACGGCCACGACCTCAACGCGATCGATGAAGCCATGGCCGGCGTCGAGACTGCGGAAGCAGTGGACCGCCCGACGGTGATCATCGCCAAAACCATCAAGGGCAAAGGGTTCTCGGAGGTGGAGGACAGCCCGGACTGGCACGGCAAACCGTTGCCCGACGACATGGCCGAACGGGCCATTGCCGAACTCGGTGGCCGGCGCCGATTGATCGTGCGCAGCCTCGAGCCACCGACGCCCGCTCCGGCAGAGGAATGGCGGGCGGCCGAGCCCGTCGACCTCCCCACCTACGAACTCGGTGCGGACATCGCCACGCGAAAGGCCTACGGTGACGCGCTGGTGTCGGTCGGCAGTCGCAACCGGCACGTGGTCGCACTCGACGGTGAGGTCGGAAATTCCACCCACGCAGGCGAATTCGCGCGGGCATTCCCCGACCGCTACTTCGAGATGTTCATCGCCGAACAGCAGCTCGTGGCCGCGGCGACGGGCCTGAGTGTCCGCGGATACATTCCGTTCGCCTCCACGTTCGCCGCGTTCCTGACGCGCGCCTACGACTTCATCCGTATGGGCGCGATCTCGAACGCGAATGTGAAACTTGTCGGCTCCCATGCCGGCGTCGAAATCGGCGCGGACGGCCCATCGCAGATGGCACTCGAGGACGTGGCGATGATGCGCGCCGTCCACGATGCCGTCGTGCTGTACCCGAGTGACGCCACCAGCACCGTGGCACTCCTGCAATCGATGGCCGAGACACCGGGAATCTGTTACCTGCGCACCACGCGCGGCGCCTACCCGGTGCTGTACGACGCCACCGAGGAGTTTCCGGTGGGCGGCGCCAAGCTCCTGCGCGTATCCGATCACGATGACGTCACCTTGATCGGTGCCGGTGTGACGGTGCACGAATGCCTCAGCGCCGCAAACGAACTCGCCGGGAAGGGCATCACCGCGCGGGTCATCGACTGTTACTCGATCAAACCGCTCGACGCCGCCACCGTCGCCGCAGCCGTCGCCGCCACCGGTGGCCGCGTCGTCGTCGCCGAGGACCACCACCCCGAGGGCGGTCTCGCGTCGGCGGTTCTCGATGCGCTCGTCGCTCACGATCTTGCCGACATCCGCCTCGCGCATCTGGCAGTCCGCGGCATGCCCGGTTCCGGCACGACACGCGAGCTGCTCGCCTGGGCGGGCATCGACGCGGACCGCATCCGGGAAGCCGCGACGACGTTGATCGCCAAGAGCGTTGTCGACAGCACGCCGCGCTGAAGTTCGGGCTTGCGACAATGGACGCATGGTCGAGCAGAGCCTGTGGATGCAGAAAGTCGAAGCCGATCCCGGCCACTCGCAGTGGTACATCGAACGGTTCCGGGCGCTCGCCCGCGCCGGTGAGGATCTCGTCGGTGAAGCCCGCCTGATCGACGCGATGGCTGCCCGCGGCTCGCGAATCCTCGACGCCGGCTGCGGCCCCGGCCGCATCGGCGGCTACCTTGCCGCGGCCGGGCACGAGGTGGTCGGGGTGGACGTCGACCCCGCTCTCATCGCGGCCGCCGAAGAGGATCACCCCGGACCGCGCTGGCTGGTGGGCGACCTCGCCGAACTCGACCTGCCGGCCCGCGGCATTCCGGAGCCGTTCGACCTGATCGTGTCGGCCGGCAACGTGATGACGTTCGTCGCCCCGAGCACCCGCGTGCAGGTGCTCTCCCGGCTCCGCGCCCACCTCGCCGACAACGGCCGTGTGGTCATCGGGTTCGGCGCCGGCCGCGATTACGAATTCAATCAGTTCTTCCAGGACGCCAGCCGAGCCGGCCTCACCCCGGATCTGTTGCTCTCCACCTGGGATCTGCGGGTGTTCACCGACAAATCCGACTTCCTGGTCGCAGTCCTCATCCCGATCCCGCCCGGGTAGCGTGACACCGGTGAACCTCTCTCGCGTGTCCTCCTCCGTTGCCCTGACCGCCTGCGCCGCCTCCCTCACCGTAGCCCTCACCGCATGTGGCTCGGACGAGAAGCCACCGGCGGCGACCACGACGCAGGCGCCGTTGGTGACCACGACCCCGAGCGCGGCGACCGCCCTCGACAACTCCTCGACCGCCGCGGCCCGCACCTGCCCGACGGCAGAAGGACAGGCCGGCTCGCCCGAGTGGACGCTGAGCGGCGCCACCGGCAGCGTTGCCGTCACCGGATCCACGGACACCGCGGCTCCGGTCGTCAGCGTCAAGGGCCCGTTCAGCGTGAACCAGACCCAGGTGCAGACGCTCAAGGCCGGCACCGGACCCGTCGTCCCCGACACCGCGACGGTCTCGGTCTGCTACGCGGGCTTCAACGGGCGTGACGGATCGAAGTTCGACAGCGCCTATGACCGCGGCGCCCCGGCCACCTTCTCCCTCCTGCGCGTCGTGCCCGGTTTCCAGAAGGCCATCGCGGGACAGAAGGTCGGCTCCACCGTCGCCGTCGCGATGACGTCGGCCGACGGCTACCCCGACGGCCAGCCGAGCGCGGGCATCGAGAAGGGTGACTCGCTGGTCTTCGCGATCAAGATCCTCGACGTGTCGAACTGACCGTCATGCTGCGGCGGTGCGGCGAACCTGTTATCAAGAACTTGGTTCATCGTTACCGCGAAACACCGTCGAGCAAAGGTGGCCCCGACCTCAACTGACGCCACAATAGAAGTGTTGGAGTGCCGCGCTGGGGAGGACAGCGCAGCACGACAGCGCAGCATGTCAGTAGGTCGCCGCTGCCGCGACGGGAGGATATATGCGCAGCTCTGCCGGCACCGTCACCGTCGTCATGGTCGCGGTTCTGACCGCCGGATGTGGTAGCACCGCCGGTACCCCCGTGCCGGTGACCACGCCGCCGATGGTGGCCCGGCCCCTCGTCGAACGCGAACTGGACGGTCTGCTGCTCAACCCCGACCAGGTCAACGCGACCATGGGGTCGGCCGCCATGACGGTGCTCAGCGCTCAGTCCACGATGTCGGACAACAGCGCCACGATGGCACCGCCGGAGTGCCTCGTCATCGACGGCGCCGCGGAAGCCGCGGTGTACGCGGGCAGCGGCTTCTGGGCCGAGCGCGAGCAGAGCATGAACGACGGGGACAAGTTCACCCACTACCTCAAGCAGGCTGTCGTCCTGTTTCCGACGCAGGACAAGGCGCAGGAGTTCTTCAACACGCAAGCGCAGCTATGGCCGGCGTGCAAGCAGTACACGCACACGCAGAGTCAGTCGCAGTGGTCGGTCGGGCCGATCACCAACGCGCACGACACCCTCAGCGTCGTCGCGACAGAACAAGACGCGGCCGCACCCGGATGGGCATGCGGCCGCGCCTTGGCACACAAGAACAACGTCATCATCGACATCAACACGTGCAGTCCCAATCCGGCGGACACGGCGGTCCAGATCGCCACCCAGATCGGCACCAACGTCGCGGCACGATGGTGACCGCGGTGGTTACCCGCCGTTGGTGACCGGGTTCGACGTCAGCGGGATGAACCCGTCGTTGATCCAGACGCCCCACCGGCCGCCCCAGGCCGAGGTCCACACGACGGGCTGACCGTCCCACACCTCAGCCGGCTTCTTCGGGGCCCACGGCGGAACCTCCTCGCCCAGCCCGGGCGCCGGTGGCGGCGGCTGCGCAGCAGCCAGCGGCATACCGAAGCCGAGCGCGGCCGCGGCGAGCGAACCCGCGACGGCGGCGGCGGACAAGGTCTTCTTGATCGAGGTCATGCACACGCTCCCCTGCGTAGACTGCGATTACTTAGCGTATGTAATCACATTACGCCGTCGAGTCAGTGCGATGGGGTCGGCGCGAATCCGGCAGCCGGCGGCGGCGCGCCGGGACCACCCGGCGCCGGCGTGGCCGGCGCCGCACCCGGGGCGTCGTAGTACCCGGGCGGCGGTGGGCCGTTCAGCGGGTAGTAGCCCGGAGGCAGCGCCGGTCCACCGGTCTTGGGCCCGGTGTCGACGATCGGGTTCGACGACGCCGGATCGGTCAGTGAAATGAACCCTGGTGGCAGCTTGGGCGCCGGCCCCGCACCGGGCGGTGGTCCGGGTGCCTCCTCGGGCGGCATGGTGAGCGCCTCGATCGGGTTGCCGCTGTGGAACGTGTGCCAGATGTCCCGGAGATAGCCGAGCTGACCCGGCGTACTACCGGCGCCGTACTGCGGGTTCTCGATCTCGGGGACCGTCGGAGCGCCGATCGGAGGCGCGGCCACCGGGCCGCTGGGACCGCTCGCAGGCTCCACGACGGGCTGGCCGGGTGCGGGTGTCGTCGGTGTGGCCGGGTCCGCCGCAGCCGGACCGGCCGCCGCGAGCGCACCGGCCAGCAGCACACCGCCGACTATCACCGGCGCGTGGAAACGCTGTCGCTCGGTCTTCAAATGCTCGTCCGTCCTTTCAACCGGCGTCCGTAACGGGTCAGGCTATCGCGTGTACCGGCCTCCGTCATCTCGTTCGGGCCTGAAAAGCCCGGTACGCCGACCTGATTTCCGCGACCCGCGCCGCAGCGATCCCCCACGGTTTGTCGACCCCGACGCGTTCGTCGAGGTCCCACAGCACACAGTCCTCATCCGGTCCGGCGACTTTTTCCCACGCGATGACCGTCCGCCGGAGTTGCTCGTGCATCGGCTCCGACACGGCGCCGGCGGGCGCCCCGCCTTCGGGATGATGGTGCAGGAACCGGCCGTAGGCCGTGTCACAGAAGGCCGAATACCTTGCGGTACAGAGGATCAGCCCGTGCCAGGCCTCGTCGACGGCGTGCGACGGCATGCCGATCACCTGACCGTCGCGCATGGCCACCCCGCAACACCGCAACCACTGCCGCAGGCCCTCCGTCACGAGATCCCGTGGCTGCCAAGGGCACGTCTTGTACACCGCGTCCGGCAACTCGAGCTCTGCCACCGCGGCGTTCATCCGGTCCAGCGGCCCCTGACGCGTGAATCGCACCCTGCAACTCTATGTCGCGGTCGGCAAGTCGAGATCGGCCATCGCGGCCCGTCGCCGCGCTTCCCAGCGCCGCAGCGCCACCCGGCACGGCTCCTCCAGCAGCGCGTAACTCACCGCGGCCACCGCGAAGCCGAACGTCGTCGTCAGGACCATCACGACCGGCAGCGCACCGGGGAACGTCGTCTGCCCGATCATGGCGAGCACCATGTCGAGGGCGGCGAGGTGCCAGAGAAACAGACCGTACGACCAGCGGCCGAGCGTCACCATCGGGGCGCTGGCCAGCACCCGGTGCGGGCTGTCCGGGGTGTCCAGGACCAGCGGCGCCAGCAGCGCGCCGGCAATGACCGCCCCCAGTGCCGTCCGCACGATGAACTGGCCGAGGGTCGCGTGCTGGTGCCCGGCCGGCATCGCCAACGGTGAGGCCGCCACCACGAATGCGACGACCGCCACCGCCATCAGGGTCGAGCGTTGCCGGGCCAACCGGTGCGCCCAGCCGTACGGCCGGAACATCCACTCCGCCAACAACATCCCCACGGCGAACCACGAGGCGTAGGCCGGTAGCCAGTTGAGCGGATTGGCGCCGTGATACGCCGGGATCGGCAGATAACCCCAGCCGAAACTCAGCAGCGCCACTCCGGTGATGACCGGAATTCGCAGCCGCAGCGACAGTTTCGCGACCAGGAGCGCCAACAGGGGCACCACGAGATAGAAGGCCATCTCGACCGACAGGCTCCACATCTGCGTGAGCCCGGCGATCAGCGTCTTGGGGACGAAGACCTGCGTCAGGGTCAGATTCGCGATCCAGACCGCCCGGTCCGCGCCGTGCGCGTCGGGCAACAGGGTCAGCACCGCGACCACCGTCAGCAGATACGCCGGCATGATCCGGACCAGCCGGGAGCGGTAGTACGGCGCCACCTCGGGTTCGGCCCGCAGCCCGTGCGCCGCGGCGGCGTGCGGGCGCCACAGCAGGAAGCCCGACAACGCGAAGAACACGGCCACCGACAGGTCGAAGCGGGCCAGCAACCGGCCGACGACACCGTCGGTGTATCCCGTCTGCAATGCCACGTGCGTGAGCACGACCCCCAGTGCCGCGGCCGCCCGCAGGCCCTCGACCGCAGGCAGGAACCCGCGAGTGCCGCTGACGGGCTCGGGGGCCGGGGTGGTCATGCGCCCAGTGTGCCCGAGAAGTTCGCTCAGCTACCGAAAAGGCCCGCATCGACGACCCGGATGACCGGTGCGCCGTCCTCGTCGGAGGCGGCCAGGTCGACCTCCACGTCGATTCCCCAGTCATGGTCGTGCGCCGGATCGTCCAGGATCTGCCGGACACGCCACACGTCGGGCGCACGGTCGAAGATCAACATGGACGGCCCGCGGGCATCCGCCCCGGTGCCGATGTCGTCGTGCTCGGCAAAGTACTGCTCCCCCACGGCCTCCCACCGCGGTGCCGTCCACCCGGATGCGGCGTCGAGGGCTCCCAGCTCGTCCCAGCGCCGGCGCGCCCACAGCTCCACCCGCCGGAACAGGGCATTACGGACCATCGCGGTGAAGGCCCGCTCGTTGCCGGTCAGCGGCCGCACGGGCGCCATCACCGCCACCTCGTCGACCTGGTCGGCGCTGGTCAGTTGCTCCCATTCGTCGAGCAGGCTCGAATCGACTTGGCGCACAAGCTCGCCCAACCACTCCACGATGTCGGTGAGCTCATCGGTGCGAGCAGCCGCCGGCACCCCGGAGCGCAGCGCCTTGAAGGCGTCGGACAGATAGCGCAGCACCGCGCCCTCGGTGCGGGTCAGCCCGTAGGCACTGACGTACTCCTTGAACGTCAGGCCCTGCTCCCACATCTCGCGCACGACGGACTTCGGCGCAGGGTGCCCGTCGGCCGCCCACGGGTTGGTTCGGCAGTACACCTCGAAGCAGTGCGTCAGCAGCTCGTCGAGCGGCCGGGGGTAGGTGATGTCGTCGAGCAGTTCGATGCGCTCGTCATATTCGATGCCTTCGGCCTTCATCGCCGCGACGGCCTCACCCCGGGCCTTCTTCTGCTGCGCCGCGAGGATTTGGCGTGGGTCCTCGAGCGTCGCCTCGATCACCGAAACCACATCGCGCGCAAACGTTTCCGAGTCCGGGTCGAGCAGCTCGACGGCCGCGAGCGCGAACGTCGACAACGGCTGGTTCAGCGCGAAATCCGGCGGCAGGTCCACCGTGAGGCGGTACCGGCGCCCGTCCAGTTCCGGCTCGGCCAGGCGTTCCAGTACCCCGGCCTGCAGCAGCGAACGGGCGATGCCGACCGCCTCGCGGATGTGTCGCAGCTGCCTCTTGCGCGGCTCATGGTTCTCACTGAGCAACCGGCGCATGGCCAGGCAGGGATCACCGGGACGGTCGACGACGTCGAGGATCATCGCCGTGGACACCCGCATGTTGCTCGTGAGCGCCTCCGGCGCCGCCTCGACGAGGCGCGTCATGGTGTTCTCACCCCAGGGGACCATGCCCTCGGGTGCCTTGCGGCGCACCAGCTTTCGGCGCTTTTTCGGGTCGTCGGCGACCTTGGCGAACTGCTTGAGGTTCTCGACCTCGTGCTCGGGCGCCTGCACGACGACGGTGCCCGCGGTGTCGTAGCCGGCCCGCCCGGCACGGCCGGCGATCTGGTGGAACTCGCGGGCATTGAGCAGCCGAGTACGGGTGCCGTCGTACTTCGACAACGCCGAGAAGACGACGGTGCGGATCGGCACGTTGATGCCCACACCGAGCGTGTCGGTGCCGCAGATGACCTTCAGCAGCCCGGCCTGCGCGAGCTGTTCCACCAGCCGCCGGTACTTGGGCAGCATGCCGGCGTGGTGCACACCGATGCCGTGGCGCACCAGCCGCGACAGCGTCGAGCCGAACGCCGTCGTGAAACGGAAGCCGCCGATGTGGTCGGCGATGGCGGCCTTCTCCTCCTTGGTACTCACGTTGACGCTCATCAGCGCCTGCGCCCGCTCCAGCGCCGCCGCCTGCGTGAAATGGACGACGTAGATCGGTGACTGTTTGGTCTGCAACAGGTCGGCGATGGTCTCGTGCATCGCGGTCGTCGCATAGCTGTAGAACAGCGGCACCGGGCGTTCGGCGCCGGCCACCAGCGCGGTCGGGCGGCCGGTACGCCGGGTGAGGTCCTCGCGCAACACGGTCACGTCGCCGAGCGTCGCCGACATCAACAGGAACTGCGCCCTGGGCAATTCGAGCAGCGGCACCTGCCACGCCCAGCCGCGGTCGGGGTCGCCGTAGAAATGGAACTCGTCCATCACCACCAGACCGATGTCCGCGTCGGCGCCTTCCCGCAGCGCGATGTTCGCAAGGATCTCGGCCGTGCACGCGATGATCGGCGCACTGGCGTTGACCGCCGCGTCGCCGGTGAGCATGCCCACGTTCGCGGCGCCGAACACGTCGCACAGGGCGAAGAACTTCTCGCTGACCAAGGCCTTGATCGGCGCGGTGTAGTAGCTGCGCCGGTTCGCCGCGAGCGCGAAGTACACCCCGCCCGTGGCCACCAGCGACTTGCCGGAACCGGTCGGCGTCGCCAGGACGACGTTGGCGCCGCTGACCAACTCGATGAGCGCCTCCTCCTGCGCCGGGTACAGCGCCGTCCCCGCCGCCTCGGCCCACTCGGCGAACGCCGCGAGCAGTTCGTCGGGGTCAGCGCCCGTCGCGCGCAGCGCGGACAGGTCGGCGGGGTCGTCCAGGAGGGATATGCGGGGTGCCATCGTGGACACCAGCCTGCCCGATCACCGGACGCGCGTCAGCGGCGGGCAGGCTGCGCGCAGGCAAGATGGCTCGTGTGACGTGGTTGATCCCCGACGCGCTCATCGTGGCGCTGTCCCCCATGGCGGTCCTGCCGCCGGTGCTGCTCCTGCTGTACTCGGACCGGCCCCGCAGCACCGGCCTGACCTACCTGGGCGGGTGGCTCGCCGGGATGGCGGCCGTCATCAGCACGGTGGTGCTGGTATCGCCCGTCGGCCGGTCGCACGCCGCCGCGACCAGTTCGCGGTTGCAGCTCGGCATCGGCATCGCGCTGATCGTGCTCGGTGTCGTCACGTGGCTGCGGCGCACGCACTACGCGCAGGCGACCGGCTGGCTGACGCGGCTGCAGTCCGCCTCGCCGCTGGTCACCGGCGTCACCGGGCTGGTCTTCGCCGTCGCGAACCCGAAGTTCATCCTGGCGTGCGTCGCCGGCGGCGTGGCTATCGACGCGCTGCTGACCGCGCCTGTCGAAAAGGCCGGTGCCGTGGGCTTTTTCGTCGTACTGGCCGGCTCCACCACCGCCGCACCGATCCTGGCGCACCTGGTGGCCGCGCGGTACGCCGAGAAGGGCCTGGAGCGGATGCGCCACTGGGTGCAGGAACACACCGCCGCGATCACCGCCGTGACACTGACGGCCGTCGGCACGCTCCTGGTCGTGGTGGCCGGAATCCCCACCGCCGCAGCCGATCAGGTCGCCCGGCTCCGCCCCGTCGTGCTCGAACGGTTCGACCACGACCCCGTCGCGTTCACCGAGGGCATGTTCGTCGACGGACCGACGCTGTACGAGAGCACGGGCCTCGAAGGAAAGTCCGAGCTGCGCGAACTCGACGCCGACACCGGACAGCTGCGGCGCGCGGTCCCGCTGCCGCCGGCCTATTTCGGCGAGGGCATCGCCGATGCCGGCCCGCACCTGTGGCAGCTGACGTACGAGAACGGCGTCGCCATCGAATGGGACAAGGCCACGCTGACGATGCTGCGCGAGGTCCCGCTCGACGGTCAGGGCTGGGGCCTGTGCCGCACCGGTGACCGGCTGGTCCGCAGCGACGGATCCGCGGTCCTGCGCTTCCACCGTCTCGACGACATGCGGGAAACAGGCACCCTCGCCGTGACCTACAACGGAATTCAGGTCACCGGACTCAACAGCCTCGACTGCGCCGGAAACCGGATCTGGGCCAACGTGTTCCCGACCGACCAGATCATCGAGATCGACGCCAACACGGGCGTCGTCACCGCCGTCGTCTATGCCACCGGCCTGCGCGACGCCGCCTGGCAGGGCGACATCGGCGTCCTCAACGGCATCGCGCATCTCGGCGGCGCCGGCGGCAATGGGCAGTTCCTGGTCACGGGCAAGTACTGGCCGGCGGTCTACCGGGTGCGGTTCGAACCGGCGACACCGGCGGAAATTCAGGTGCGCTGACGACTGCCGGATGTGACGATCAGCGCCATGCCGAGTTCACTGATCGAGGTCCGACGTCAGTACAGCCAGCCCGAAGAGGTCGCCCTCATCGATGCCGTCCACGCGGCACTGGTCGCCGCGTTCCAGATCCCGGTCGGCGACAAGCACGTCCGGCTCCTGGTCCATGAGCCGCACCGGTTTTCGCACGCGCCGCATCTCGCGCATCCCGAGCGGTACACCCTGGTGACCATCGACTGTTTCGCCGGCCGGTCGGTGGACGCCAAGCGCGCGCTGTACCGCGAGATCACGGGCCGCCTCGGCGCCTTCGACATCCCCGCCGACCACATCACGATCCTGCTGCGCGAGAGTGCGCTCGAGAACTGGGGCGTCCGCGGCGGACAGGCCGCCTGCGACGTCAACCTCGGCTTCGATGTGAATGTCTGATCGCGTATTCACGGCAGCCCCGCGGCGATAGGCTCGGAGAGCTCATCGGAAACCAGCTCAGCAAGGAGCAGTCCATGACTCTCGAAGCAGTGGCGACGTCGTTCGAGCAGAACGTCGCCGACGTGCAGGAGTATTTCGACAGCCCGCGTTTCGACGGCATCACGCGGCTCTACACCGCGCGTCAGGTCGTCGAACAACGCGGCACCATCCCGTCCGACTATCCGGTGGCCCGGCAGGCCGCCGAAGCGTTCTATCCGCGGCTGCGCGAACTGTTCGCGCAGAAGAAGAGCATCACGACGTTCGGGCCGTACTCCCCCGGCCAGGCGGTGGTGATGAAG
This sequence comes from Mycobacterium sp. SMC-21, assembly GCF_045310825.1. NCBI lineage: Bacteria > Bacillati > Actinomycetota > Actinomycetes > Mycobacteriales > Mycobacteriaceae > Mycobacterium > Mycobacterium sp. SMC-21. The sequence goes on from NZ_JBJIAO010000005.1 coordinate 250,101, forward strand.
CGGATCGGCATCGAGGGCATCTACCTCGGTGGCTGGGCCACCTCGGCCAAGGGCTCCATCAGCGAGGACCCCGGGCCCGACCTGGCCAGCTACCCGCTGAGCCAGGTGCCCGACGAAGCCGCCGGGCTGGTGCGGGCGCTGCTGACCGCGGACCGCAACCAGCAGTACCTGCGCCTGCAGATGACCGAGGAACAGCGCGCAGCCACCCCCGCGATCGACTACCGGCCGTTCATCATCGCCGACGCCGACACCGGTCACGGTGGAGATGCTCACGTACGCAACCTGATTCGCCGTTTTGTCGAGTCGGGAGTGCCTGGCTACCACATCGAGGACCAGCGGCCCGGTACCAAGAAATGCGGCCACCAGGGTGGCAAGGTGCTGGTGCCGTCGGATGAACAACTCAAGCGCCTCAACACCGCGCGCTTCCAGCTGGACATGATGGGCGTGCCGGGAATCATCGTCGCGCGCACCGACGCCGAGGCCGCGAACCTCATCGACAGCGCCGCCGACGAGCGCGACCAGCCGTTCCTGCTGGGCGCCACCAACCTGAACATCCCGTCCTACAAATCCTGTTTCCTGGCGATGGTGCGCCGCTTCCACGACAAGGGCGTCACCGACCTGCGCGGGCACCTGCTGTACGCGTTGCCCGAGGGCCAGTACGCGGCCGCCGACGCCTGGCTGGACAGCCACGGCATCGCGGGCCTCATCGACGAGGCGGCCGCGGCCTGGGACCAGAATTCCGGGCAGTCGGTCGACGCGGTGTTCGACAAGGTCGAGTCGAAGTTCGTCGAGGCGTGGCAGGCGGATTCGGGCCTGAACACTTACTGCGAAGCCGTGGCCGAAGTGCTGCAGTTCCGGGCCAAGGAGGGTGAGGCCACCACGGTGAGCCCCGAGGAGTGGCGCAAGTTCGCGGCCCGCGCGTCGCTGTATGCGGCGCGGGAGAAGGCCCGTGAGCTGGGCGCCGACGTGGCGTGGGACTGTGAGCTCGCCAAGACCCCGGAGGGCTACTACCAGGTGCGCGGCGGCATCCCGTACGCGATCGCGAAATCCCTTGCGGCCGCGCCGTTCGCGGACATCCTGTGGATGGAGACGAAAACCGCGGACCTGGCCGACGCCCGGGAGTTCGCGGAGGCCATCCACGCCGAATTCCCGGACCAGATGCTGGCGTACAACCTGTCGCCGTCGTTCAACTGGGACACCACCGGCATGACCGATGACGAAATGCGGGCGTTCCCAGAGGAACTCGGCAAGATGGGGTTCGTCTTCAACTTCATCACCTACGGCGGCCACCAGGTGGACGGTGTGGCGTGCGAGGAGTTCGCGACATCCCTGCGGCAGGAGGGCATGCTGGCCCTGGCGCGCCTGCAACGCAAGATGCGGCTCGTCGAATCTCCCTACCGCACACCGCAAACGCTCGTCGGCGGTCCGCGCAGCGATGCCGCGCTGGCCGCGTCGTCGGGGCGGACCGCGACCACCAAGGCGATGGGCGCCGGCTCCACGCAACACCAGCACCTGGTCCAGACCGAGGTGCCCAAGAAGCTCCTCGAAGAGTGGCTGGCGATGTGGAGCGATCACTACCAGATCGGCGAGAAGCTGCACGTACAGCTGCGGCCCCGTCGCGCCGGTTCCGACGTCCTGGATCTCGGCATCTACGGCAGCGGTGACGAGCCGCTGGCCAACGTCGTCGTCGACCCGATCAAGGACCGCTACGGCCGCAACATCCTCACGGTGCGCGACCAGAACACCTTCGCCGAGAAGCTGCGGCAGAAGCGCCTGATGGATCTGATCCACGTGTGGCTGATCCACCGGTTCAAGTCGGAGATCGTCTACTACGTGACACCGACGGAGGACAACATCTACCAGACCGAGAAGATGAAGTCCCACGGGCTGTTCAGCAACGTCTATCAGGAGGTCGGCGAGATCATCGTCGCCGATGTCAACAAGGCGCGGATCGACGAACTGCTGGCGCCGGACCGCGAGGCCCTCGGCCGCTTGATCCGCAAGGAGGACTAGCCGGTCGGGTCGCCACGGTTTCACGCCTGAGCCGTGGCGACCGCCGGTTCCTCTTCTGCCGCACCGAAAATCGCGATCGCGACCGCCCCGGCGACCGCGGTGGCGAAAGCGACCCCGACCAGCCATCCGAGCCCCGGCTTCGCCACATCGCCCAGCAACAGGACGCCGACCACGCCGGGAATCACCGTCTCCCCCATGACGAGTGCGGCGGCCACGCCGTTCACCGAACCGATCTGCAGTGCGACGGTGAACAGGTAGAAGCCACCGCCGCCGGCGACCACCACCGCCCACGCCGCCGGGTCGGAGAGCAACGCATGCCATTCGAACGGGTCGAGCCCGTGGGTGATCCGGACCGCGACCGCCATGGCGCCGTACAGGATGCCGGCGATCAGCCCGGCCGGCACCGCGGCCTTCTTGCCGAGCACCCGAACGAGCACCACCCCGAAGACGAAGATGAGCGCCGATGCCGCCAGCACGCTCCAGTGCATGTGCCGGCCCGGCACCTCGGTGCCGAGTTCACCGGCGCTGAAGCCCAGAATGCACAGTGCCACAAGGACTGTCGCGATCGCGGCCCAGTCCCGCGGGCGCAGGCGCACCCCGAGGACCAGCACGCTCAGGACGGCGGTCACCGCGAGGTTGGCACTCATGATGGTCTGCGACAGGAACAGTGGGATCAGCCGCGCCGACACCAGGCTGCCGAGGAAGCCCAGCCCGTCCAGCAGCATGCCGGCGAGGAACAGCGGCGCCAGGATCGCCGTGACGGTCGACCGGAACGTCGGTGCGGTGTCGGCAGCTTCGCCGTCGCGACGAGCCGCGCGGGACTGCAGCACCGATGCCGTGCCATAGCTGAAGCAGGCAACGAGGGCGGCGAGGATGCCGATCAGCATGGTGCGGCTCCGGCTCCGGCGAACCGAGAATTGGCGGACATCGGCCAATTGTAGGAAGCGGGCCGGCGCGGTCGCCTTCCTGCGCCGGCCGCACGACGCCAAACCGGGACCTACCACTTACGTCAGGCACAGCTGATCCACAACCTGCTGCCGTTCCATGGTCGGACAGTCCGCCACGAACGGAGACGATCGATCATGAAACACACCAAGATGATTGCCGGCCTGGCGATCACCGGCAGCCTCGGCGCCGGCCTCGTGACGCTGGGCACCGGCGTTGCCAGCGCCGACTGGGGTCCGCCACCGCCCCCGCCCGGACCCGGCTGGGGACCCCCGCCGCCGGACCACCACTGGGGCCCGCCGCCACCGGCATGGGGACCGCCACCGCCGCCCGGAAACCCGCCGGGTACCTGGAACGGCGGCTGGGAACCGGATGGCGGGGTGTGCCTGTTCGGCGCCTGCATCTGAGCAGGGCACCCGGAAACCGAAAGCCACCGCCTAAGGCGGACACAGGCCATACATAGCTTGACTAACGAGAATGACTACAGACCGAGAAACAGCGAGCGCCGCAACGTTGTTGCAGCAATCGATTGAGTCGAGGAATGGAGTAGATCATGAAATCGATAAAATTCATTGTTGGTTTGGCTGTCGCGAGCGGCGTTGTCGCCGGAGCCGTCGGGCTGGGTGCGGGTACCGCGAGTGCGGATACCGGCACGGCGCCGGTCCCGGCGCGCTGGGGTCACGGCCCGGGCTGGAACGGTCCGGGACCCGGACCCGGCTGGGGTCCGCCGCCCCCGCCGGCCTGGGGCTGGAACCCGCCGGGCACGTGGAACGGCGGCTGGGAGCCTGACGGCGGATTCTGCATCTTCGGCGCCTGCATCTAGCTCAGCCCGCTTGCGGACGCGGCGCGGGCAGCTCCAGCAGGAGCCTCGCGCCGCCTAGCGGACTCTGCGTCAAAGACGCTGTGCCACCATGCAGTTCGGCCTGCTGGGCAACCAGTGCCAGACCGAGACCCGAACCCGAATGTGACGCGGTGGACCCGCGCGCGAACCGGTGGAACACCGCGTCACGTTCGTGTTCCGGTACGCCGGTGCCATTGTCGTCGATGGCGATCTGCACGCCGTCGTGCGAGCTGACGGCCGACAGCTGCACCCGGGTCGCACCACCGTGTTTGACGGCGTTGGCGATCGCGTTGTCGACAACCAGCCGGAGCCCGACGGGCAGCCCCAGCATCAGCACCGTCGGGGACGGTACGAGGGCGACGTTGAGGTCGGGGTAGACCCGCACCGCGTCGTGGGCGGCCCGGTCGAGCAACTCGGTGATGTCGACGGGCACGAGATCGTCGGCCGTGGTGAGCTCGCCCTGGGCGAGCCGTTCCAGCGCCGTCAGCGTCGCCTCGATCCGGCTCTGTGTGCGCATGACGTCGCCGATCACCTCGGCACGCTGCTCCGCCTCGAGATCGAGCGTGGACAGTACCTCGAGGTTCGTGCGCATCGCGGTCAGCGGGGTGCGCAATTCGTGCGATGCCACCGAGGCGAAGTCGCGGGCCGACTCCAGTGCGGCCTTGGTGCGTGCCTGTTCCTCGCCGATGCGGGCCAACATGCCCTCGACCGCCTCGGCGATCTCCACGGCTTCCGAGACGCCCCGCACGTGGACCTCTTCGGGCTTGGACTGGGAGTTGATCTGCCGGGCCTGCTGAGCGAGCTTGCGGAACGGGTTGATCATCACGAACCACATCGAGCCGCCGACCACGAACGTGCCGAGGATGACGCCGCTACAGATGGCCAGGATGCGGATGTGCAGGTTGCGGATCTGCCGCTGGGCCTCGGCCAGCGGTGCGCCGAGCGCGATCGACGCCGAACCGGTGGTGACGGTGCGGACGCGGTACTCGACGCCGTTGATCGTGGTGTTGGCATACCCGGCCTCGAACTGCGGCAGCACGATCTCCGGCGGCATCGAGACCGTGGCGGCGCCGATGCGGACGGTCTGCACCAGTGAGCCCTCGGACTGCGGCGTGCCGGTGGGAGTCTGCCGGGCGATGCTCAGCAGGGTGTTGACGTCGGGCAGGCTGCTCAGCGAGTCCAGCCGCCGATCGAGCTGGCTGTACTGGTCGTTGGTGACGCCGATCCACACCCAGGTTCCGATGATCAGCACCGTCGCGACCACCGACAACGCCGCGACGACGACGATGGCTCGCAACGACAAAGCCGGTATCGGTAATCGCAGCTGCACCAGGTCATCATGCCCGATACGAAAAAGCGGACGGGGCGCGTGCCCCTGGCACACACCCCGTCCGTCGAAGAGCTGGTGTTACTTGGCGGCGGCCAGCGCTGCGTCGTAGTCCGGTTCCTGGGCGATCTCGGGCACCAGTTCGGTGTACACGATATTGCCGTCGGCGCCGATCACCACGATGGCGCGGGCGAGCAAGCCGGCCATCGGGCCGTCGGCGATGGTGACGCCGTAGTCCTCACCGAAGCTGTCCCGGAACGCCGACGCAGTGGTGACGTTCTCGATGCCCTCGGCACCGCAGAAACGCTTCTGGGCGAACGGCAGGTCCTTGGACACGTTCACGACGGTGGCGCCGTCGGCGGCCGCCCGCTCGTTGAAGGTCCGCACGCTGGTGGCACACACCGGGGTGTCGACCGACGGAAAGATGTTGAACACCACGGACTTACCGCTGAACTGGTCCTTGGTCACCGGAGCCAGGTCGGCGCCGGTCAGGGCGAACGCCGGGGCTGCGGACCCGACAGCGGGCAGCTCGCCGACGGTGTTGATGGGGTTTCCACGCAGGGTTATCTGTGCCATACCCGACAGTCTGTCAAGACTGCGTCACGCGCGCAGCGCTGGGGTGCTGCTGTGCCCGCTACGCCTCGGATCGCAGTCAATATGTGGCTGAGATCCGAGGCGTAGACGGTTATCCACAGCCGGGCAACGCGGGGTCTGGTGCCGGCCCGCACACTGCCGCGAAGATCGACGACGTGGATGACAAGGGCCGAGCCGCCGACGCGGAGATCGCCGCGGTTCTCGGCCGTCAGGCAGGTGTCATTTCGCGGCGGCAGGTGCTCGACGCCGGCAGGCACGACGCCTACATCCGGCGCATGCTGCGGCGCAACGAATGGGCTCGTATGCACGACGGCGTGTACGTCGACCACACCGGATCGCCGAGTTGGCAGCAACGCGCCTGGGCTGCAGTGCTTTACGCCGCGCCGGCGGCGCTGTGTCTGGAGTCGGCGATGCAGCACGAAAGCCCGGTCGTCCACGTCGCGGTTGAGCGGAACCGGACCGCGCTGGTCGAGCCCGACGGTGTTCGCATCCATCACGTTGCCCACTTGGACCAGCGGGTGCTGTGGCACGTGGGACCACCGCGGCTGCGCTACGAGGAGGCCGCACTGGATGTCGCCTGCCGGGCCGCAGAATTCGATGCGATCGCCATCCTGGCGGACGCCTGCCAGTCCCGACGGACCACAGCACAGCGACTGCTGGCAGTACTCGAGAGCCGACGGCGCGTGCCTCGCCGACGCTGGCTGCGGGCGATTCTGCTCGACATCTCAGAAGGCACGTGTTCGGTCCTCGAACAGCGCTACCTCGATCGCGTGGAGCGGGCGCACGGGTTACCCCGAGGCAGTCGTCAGAACAGGTCTTCGTCGTCGTCTGGTGTTCGATACCGCGACGTCGAGTACGGGAAACGGCTGGTGGTAGAGCTCGACGGCAGGCTGTTCCACGACTCGGCGACCGCCCGGAACAACGACATCGAACGCGATCTGGATGCCGCAGTCGACGGCCGGTGGACGGTCCGACTCAGTTATCAGCAGGTATTCGACCGGCCATGTCAGACCGCAACGAAGATCGCACAGGTGCTGCGTCGGCGTGGGATCCCCGTGCGTGGTCATCCGTGCGGACCCGGGTGCGGATATCCCGCCGCCGATATCGCCGCTTGACCCGAATCCGTGCGCTTACGCCTCGGATCACAGTCAGCAGGTGACTGCGATCCGAGGCGCTGTCGGTGGTCGCAGCCGCTACTGCCACTCGATGATGCGGCTCAGGTACGGGTCCATGCCGTTGGTGCGCACCGGGCCCACAGTGACGGAGGGCTCGGTGCCCTCGATCATCTGGCCGTTGCCCACGAACAGGGCGACGCTCTGCGAGCCGGCCGGGCCGTAGAACAGCAGGTCGCCCGGCAGGGCCTGGTCCGCGGTGATCTTCCGGCCCACCTTGTACTGCTCACCCGACGACCGCGGCAGTTTGATGCCGACGCCGGCGAACGCGTACTGAACGAGGCCGGACGCATCGAAGCCCGGCGTGGTCGGCGCCGGCGTGATGGCGCTCGCGGTCGGCGATTGGCCGAACAGACCCGACAGGCCCGGGATGAGCGTGTTGGTCTGCGGCGCCGCCGCCGGCTGCGCGACACCCATCGGCTGCAGGCCGACCTGCGGAGCCGGCTGAGCCACCGGCGCAGCCGCGGTCGTGACGCTGGCCGGAGGCAGGCTGGGGCCGTTGGCGTTGCCACCGCCGTAGACGAACGGCACCCCGCGCTGCGACAGCGCGCGCTGGATGACGAAGTCGATGGCCTGTCGGTGGGTACCACCGGTCCAGGTGGTGTCGGCCGACGCGAGGGGCGCCGACACCAGCGGAGCCGCCACCGCCATGGGCGCCGCCAGCAGTGCCGCGCTCGCCACCGTCACAATGATCCGCCGCATCTCGGCCACCTCTCGTCGTGCGCCACCGGCACACGACGCTGCGTGGTCTACGCAGGGGTCGCGGCCCCGGTGGTCCCTCTCGTCACAAATTTCACTAACGTCACTTTTACCCCACACGCGCGCCTTATCCCACATAAATGCAGGTCAGCGCGCGATCTTTATCGAAAATGTGATCGAAAGGTGATCCACGGCGACCGATTTCAGCGCTGGCGGTGACCCGGGCCACTCCCGGTCGAAGGAGCCGGACGGCACCTCTAGGCTTGCGCCATGGCAGCGATCCTGACGGTGAATCTGGCGGTCCCCCGACCGAGCCCCGACAAGGATCAGCTGAGCACCGGAATCGACAAGCGCCCGACGTCCGAGCCGGTGCCCGTTCGCGCCCCCGGCCCCATGCACGGCGGTCTCGGCAGCGGTCTGGTCGGCGACACCATCGGCGACCAGCAGTTCCACGGCGGTGACGACCAGGCGGTGTACGCCTACGCCCGTGAAGACCTCGACGACTGGCAGGTCCGCCTCGACCGCGAGCTGGCCAACGGCTCGTTCGGCGAGAACCTCACCACCGCGGGGCTCGAGGTGAACGGCGCCGTCATCGGCGAACGCTGGCAGATCGGCGACGGCGGCCCGCTCCTGGAAGTGAGCCGGCCCCGCATCCCGTGCCGCACCTTCGCCGAGTGGCTCGAAATCCGGGGCTGGGTCAAGACTTTCACCGCCCAGGCCCTGCCCGGCGCCTACCTGCGCGTCGTGACGCCCGGGGTGCTGCGGGCCGGTGCATCGATCACGGTGGTCTCGCGTCCGCCGCACGACGTCACTGTCGCGATGGTGTTCCGCGCCCTGACCCTCGAACCGGAGCTACTGCCGCGGCTGCTTCCGGCCGACGCGTTGCCGGAGGCCATCAAGGACCGCGTCCACCAGCGGGCGAGCCAGCACTAATCGCGCAGCACGACGGCCGCCGCGAGTCCGGCGACGACCTGCAGCCCCACGATGACGGCGGCGACCGCCGACCACCCGGCGGTATCGAAGGCGATCCCGCCGACCCAGCCGATGACGCTCGAACCCGCGTAGTACGCCAGGTTGTACAGCGAGCCGGCCTGCGCCTTGCCCACGGTGGCCAGCTGGCCGGTCCAACCCGAGGCGGTGGCATGCGCGCCGAAAAACCCCGCGGTGGCGACCAGCAGGCCGGCGAGGACCGCGATCACGTTGTGGCTCAGGGTGATCACCACACCCAGCCCCATCACCGCGACGCTGCCCAGCAGCACCGGGCGCCGGCCGTACCGGCTGGCCGCGGCCCCGGCCCACGCCGACGCCCAGGTGCCCGCCAGATAGGCCACGAACACCAGGCTGACGACGGTCTGCGGAAGTCCGAACGGCGCCGCGCTCAGCCGGAAGCCGAGGAAGTTGTACATCGCGACGAACCCGCCCATCAGCAGGAAGCCCTGCAGATACAGCACCAGTTGCCTGGGGTTGCGCAGGTTGGCCGCCAATCGGTGCGCCAGGGAGCCCTCGGTCTCCTCGTCGGCCGGGACGAATCCCCGAGGTTCGGGGGCCAGTCGCATGAAGCCGACAGCTGCTGCGCTGCAGAGCAATCCGACGACGAACATGGCCCACCGCCAGTCGGTGAACTCGGCCACCGGGGCGGCCACCAGCCGACCGAGCAATCCGCCGATGGTGGTGCCGGCGACGTAGGTACCCGCGGCCCGCGCGGCATGGCCGGCTTCGATCTCCTCGGTCAGATAGGCCACCGCGATGGCCGGCACTCCCCCGAGCGCCAGGCCTTCGGCGAATCGTCCGGCCAGCAACAGCTGGAATGTCGGCGCGAACGGCACCAGCAGCGCCAAACCCGTTGCCACACAGACCGAGTAGGACATCGCACGCACCCGGCCGATGCGGTCGGCGAGCGTCGACCAGCCGATGACCCCCAGCGCCAGACCGATCGTCGACGCCGACACCATGAGCGCCGAGGCCGCGGCACCGGTATTCAGGCTGCGGGCGATCAGCGGCAGGACCGCCTGCGGCGAATACAGCTGCGCGAACGTCGCCACGCCGGCGCAGAACAGCGCGCCGAGCAGCCTGCGGTAGTCCGTGGAACCGCGCACATGGCCGGTCCAGACGGGCGCTTCAACAGTCACGAACGCAGGCTAGGAACCGCCCCGTTCATGTGTCCAATACATTAGTTTGAGTTGTTTCATACGTTTTGTGCATCTGATGCGGTGGTGCTGACCAGGTCGGCGAATCGCGCTGCAGCAGGCGACAATTCGCGACCCTTGACCCACGCCATGCCGATCTCGCGCTTGACCCTGGTGTCGGACAATGGGATGTAGATCACCGAGGGATCGCCCCGGCCGGGCCGCGGCACCGGCACCACGGCGACGCCGAATCCCGCCGCGACCAAACCTTCCATCGTCGGAATCTCCATGGCTTCGAACGCGATTTCCGGCGTGATGCCGCTCTCGGCCCACACCTGATCCGTCAGCTGGCGCAGCCCGAAATCCGCCCCGAGCGCGATGAAGGTCTCGTCGGCCACCTCGCTCAGGCGTACGCGGGCACGGCCCACCAGCCGGTGGTCGGCGGGCACCGCCAGGCACAACCGTTCGACATACAGGACCCGCCAGACGCACGGCACCTGCGTCGGCCGCGGGGATGTGATCGCGACGTCGGCCTGCCCGGTGCGCAGCCGCTCCGCGATGTCGTGCGCCGCGCCCTGGAACAGCTCGAAGCGCACCGCCGGAGCCAGTACCCGGAACTGCCGAAGCACCTCCGGCACAAACCAATTCGCGGTCGAATGCAGAAAAGCCAACCGGACCAGGCCGCTGTCCGGATCCAGCAACGCCGCGATCCGGCTCTGTGCCGCATCCATCTCGGCAATGCCGCGACGCGCATGTTCGAGCATGATCCGCCCGTACCCGTTCAGGCGCAGCCGCCGGCCGGTGCGGTCGAAAAGCGGTGTGCCCACTTCGTTTTCCAGCCGGGCCAGGGCCCGCGACAGCGTCGGCTGTGCGACACCCAATTCGGCGGCGGCAGCGGTGACGTGCTCGGTCTCGGCCAGGACGACGAACCAGCGGAGTTCATCGAAGAGCACGAAAAGCACAGTACCCCGTGAGCCCGAGGGCCCACGGGGTACTGAATCAGGTTCCGGCTAGATGTCGAACCGGTCGGCGTTCATCACCTTGGTCCACGCCGCGACGAAGTCCTTGACGAACTTCTCCTTGTTGTCGTCCTCCGCGTAGACCTCGGCCAGCGCCCGCAGCTGCGAGTTCGAGCCGAAGAGCAGGTCGACCCGGCTGGCGGTCCACTTCGGCGCGCCGCTGCTGCGGTCGGTGCCGACGTAGGTGCCGTCATCGGCCGGCGACGGGGCCCACCTGGTGGACATGTCGAGCAGGTTGACGAAGAAGTCGTTCGTCAGCTTGCCCTTGTCGGCCGTCAGCACACCGAGGTCCGAACCGCCGTGGTTGGCGCCCAGCGCGCGCAGACCACCGATGAGCACGGTCAGCTCCGGCGCCGTCAGCCCCAGCAGGTTGGCGCGGTCGATCAGCCGGTACTCGGACGGCAGGGTGTCGCCCTTGCCGACGAAGTTCCGGAAACCGTCGCCCTTCGGCTCCAGGTAGGCGAACGACTCGACGTCGGTCTGATCCTGGCTGGCGTCGCCGCGACCCGAGGTGAACGGCACCGCGACGTCGAAACCGGCGTCCTTGATGGCCTTTTCGAGGCCGACGACACCGCCGAGGACCACCAGGTCGGCGAACGACACACCGGTCGGCGACGCCTGCTGGATCTCCTCGAGCTTCCGGATCACCTGAGCCAGCTCATCGGGCTCGTTGACCTCCCAGCCGAGCTGCGGCTGCAGCCGGATGCGGCCACCGTTGGCGCCACCGCGCATGTCACTGGAGCGGAACGAGGCCGCCGCCTTCCACGCGGTGTTGACCAGCTGCTGCACCGACAGACCCGACTCGGCGATGGCGGTCTTGAGCGAGGCGACGTCGGCCTCGGACAGCGTCTTGCCGGCCGGGGTGATGTCCTGCCACAGCCACGTCTGCTTCGGCACCAGCGGGCCGAGGTAGCGCACCACCGGACCCATGTCGCGGTGCAGCAGCTTGAACCACGCCTTGGCGAACTCCTCGGCCAGCTCCTCCGGGTGGTCGAGCCAGCGGCGGGTGATCTCGCCGTAGATCGGATCGAAGCGCATCGACAGGTCGGTGGTCAGCATCGACGGGTGGGTCTTGCCGGTGCCCTGTGCCATCGGCACCGAGTTGGCCCAGCCGCCGTCCTTGGGCTTCCACTGGTTGGCACCCTGCGGGCTCTTGGTCAGCTCCCACTCGTTGCCGTAGAGGATCTCCAGGAACGAGTTGTCCCACTTGGTCGGGGTGTGGGTCCAGGTCACCTCGAGACCGCTGCTGACGGCCTCGTTGCCGACGCCGGGGTTGGCCCAGCCCAGACCCATCTGCTCCAGCGGGGCGGCCTCGGGCTCCACGCCGTTCTCGATGTCGGTGGCACCGTGGGTCTTGCCGAAGGTGTGGCCACCGACGATGAGGGCGGCGGTCTCGACGTCGTTCATCGCCATGCGGCCGAAGGTCTCACGGATGTCGATGGCAGCGGCCAGGTAATCCGGATTGCCTTCGGGGCCTTCGGGATTGACGTAGATCAGACCCATGTGGCTGGCGGCCAGCGGGTTCTCCAGCTTGGTGCGGTCGGTGCCGGCGTAGCGGTCCTGCGAACCGAGCCACTCGTGCTCGGAACCCCAGTAGATGTCCTCCTCGGGCTCCCAGTAATCCGGGCGACCGAAAGCGAAGCCGGCGGTCTTGAAGCCCATGTGCTCCATGGCGCGGTTGCCCGCGTAGACGATGAGGTCCGACCAGGAGATGTTCTTGCCGTACTTCTTCTTCAGCGGCCACAGCAGACGACGCGCCTTGTCCAGGCTGACGTTGTCGGGCCAGCTGTTGAGCGGGGCGAAGCGCTGCATGCCCCGGCCGCCGCCGCCGCGGCCGTCCTCGACGCGGTAGGTGCCGGCGGCGTGCCACGACATGCGGACGAACAGCGGACCGTAGTGGCCGAAGTCGGCGGGCCACCATTCCTGCGAGTTGGTCAGCAGCTCGTCGAAGTCGCGTTGGAAGGCCTCGAAGTCGAGGTTCTTGACGGCCTCGCGGTAGTCGTAATCCTCGTCCGTGGGATCGATGGCCGGCGGGTTCTTCTGCAAAATCTTGAGGTTGACGGCGTTGGGCCACCAGTCCCGGTTGCTACCACCCTCGACAGGCGGCTTGATGCGCATCGGGCAACCGCTTTCGGCAGGCTCGGTCTGTGCTTCTCCGATCGGAGGGTGAGTTTCCTCAGGCACTGCACTTCCTTTCGAGGGTGGTGAATTGTGTTGCGATCACGGATGTGATCGCGAAGTTGTGGCTGCCGCGCAGTCGGGGCACACACCCCAGTAGATGACCTCGGCCTCGTCGACGACGAAACCGTCGAGCACGCCGTGGGTGTCCGACGGGGTCAGACAGGGCGCTTCGCCGGTGGCGCAGTCGATGTCGGCGATGGCGCCGCATGACCGGCACACGACGTGGTGGTGGTTGTCGCCGACGCGGGTCTCGTACCGGGCCACCGAACCCGAAGGCTGGATGCGACGGATGAGCCCCGCGGTGGTGAGTGCGGCCAGCACGTCGTAGACCGCCTGACGGGAGACGTCGGGCAGGATCGCGCGGACCGCGTCGAAGACGCTTTCGGTGTCGGCATGCGGACGTCCCGCCACCACCTCCAGGACTGCGAGGCGGGGCCGTGTCACACGGAGATCTGCGGAACGCAGCTGCTCCGTGTAGTCGGTCGTCACGTGTTCACTTCTACGCGCTTTTTTGGACTGAGTCAAGACTTTGGCGTGATGTGTGTCACGCGAATTCGCTGAGGGAAACCGGCGACGATGCCATTCGCAGAGGTCAAAGCCGTTGTTTCGCAGACACTTTAGGCGACCCGTCGCGCGCCCGCAGGGAATTCACCCGAACCGGCGAATCGCCGCGTTCAGTTCGCGGGGCGATTCAGCATCCGAGGCTGAACGTATGCACAGAGTTTGCCGACGGCCGCCGAATCCGCGCGGCGCGATTGTTAATCTGCTGCATATGCGACGCAGCGTGACAGGCCACCCGGTTCGCCGGCCGGCTGACGCGGGAGACCACCGGGTACCCGCATGACCGCTGCCGGACAGAATCACTATTACTGGCTCACCTCGCTGCTCGCCGTCCGCGGCCTGCAGACCCGAACCTGCCGCGTGATCGCCGCGCTCAACGCGGTGCTCGGCATGGTTCCCGTGGTGCTGATGCTCAGCCCCGCGGGACCCCATGGCCCGGTACGCCAGGCGATCGCCATCGCGGTCGGCGCCTGTGCGCTCGGCGTCGGCGCCGTCTGGCTGCGCCATTCCTGGCCCTCGCAGCGGTTCTCGGCGATCTCGGTGACGCTCGGCGCGATCCCGATGAGCGCGGCCTGCCTGATCATGACGGACCCGATGCTCGGGCTGCTGGCCACCAGCGCGTTCATCTTCTCCAGCGGTTATGTGGCCTTCCTGCACCGCCCCAGCGTGCTGGCCGGTCCCTGGGTGCTCGGTGGGCTCACGCTGGGATACCTGGGCGTCCGCGTCGGGTCGGAAGACCCCGCGCTGGCGGCGTGCGCCGTCCTGATCATCGCGCTGCTCAACGTCTTCGTGTTCTTCACGTGCCGCGTCGCGATCGGGCTCAGCTCGACCGACATCCACCACAGCGAGATCGAACCGCTGACCGGGCTGCTCAACACCGACGGGCTGTACTCGCGCGCCGCGAACCTGCTCGCCGCCCGCAACCGGCAGGACGACCGTCACATGGTGCTCGCGGTCGTCAGCATCGACAGCTTTCCGCTGCTGTCCTCGATGTCCGGCCAACGGCGCGCCAACCGGGCCCGTATCGACGTCAGCCAGGCACTGCGGGAAACGGTGCGCCGCAACGCCATCGCCGCGCACATCTCCGACAGCGACTTCATCGTCGCGGACACCTTCACCAGTCCCGACGCCTCGCCGCTGATCGACCGCGTGCAGGGCGCCATGAAGTCGACGCCGTCCCGGGTCACCGCGAGCATCGGCGTGGTGTGCACCCCGCTGGCGCCGCTGACGGTGCACCCGCCCGAGATCGTCATCGACGCCCTGCTGGCCGCGGCCGCCGAGGCCATGGAACGCGCCCGCGAGGACGGCGGCAACGACGTCCGCTACGACGTGCGGGACGACCTGCCGATCAACGAGTAGGCAGCTCGGCGCGAATCCGCGGCGCGATGAGGCCCGCCAGGTAGTCGTGTCCGGCGTCGGTCGGGTGGACGCCGTCGGGCGCGATGAGGTCCGGACGGTCGACGAACCACCGCTCGGCGATCGGGTCGACGAATGTGGCACCGGCCATCCCGGCCTGCATGCCGAGCACGTCGCGGATCTGCAGCACCGCCGGCGGCACGTCGGCCGTCGGCCAGGGCGGCCCGATCACGAGCAGCTTGGCGCCGGGCGCCGTCGCCCGCGCCTGGGCGAAGGCGTCGTGCGCCATCCCCGACAGCTGCACGAGGTCGGCGCCCTGGTCATTGCGGGAACCGAAGAACACCACGAGGGCGTCGTCCGGACGCACGGCGCGCCTGGTCAGGTCCAGGAAGATACTGCCGTGGTCGCCGCGCACGACGTAACCGGCCCGGCCCTCGGCGGCGACGTCGGCCGTGATCGGGGCACCCCAGGCATCGAGGTTGCGACCCGCCTGCGCCGTCCAGCTCCGGGGGCCCTGGCCGCCGAAGTTGGTGCCGTTGGTGTACGAGTCGCTGATCACCGCGACGCGTTCGGGCATCCCCGGGCGCACGTTCCGGTACGCGTGTGCCGGACCGGGCGCGCTCACCACGGACACCGCACACAGCGCAGCGGTCAGCAACAAGGTGGTCAGATGGCGCACGGGTCTCCCATGATGAGTCGGTACTACGGCGTAGTGCGGTCAGCCTGCGCGTTCGGCGGGCTCTTCGTCGTCAGATATCGCCTGGAGTTTACGTTGTGTTACAACAGCTTTCGAGCCATCTGCCGGCCCGACCATGCGCCGCATCCAGTGCCGCGCCGGCTCTTCGACGTAGTGGAACAGCACCACGGCACCGGCGAACGAGCCGGCCAGCAGCGCCAGCACGATGAACTTGGTGCCCCAACTCGGCAACATCTCGATGCGGTACTGCGCCGCGGCCCAGTTCCAGCCCTGATGCACGAGTTCGTGGACCATGTACAGGCCGAACGACACCTTGCCGCCGTAGACCATGACGCGGGTCGACAACAATGCGGGCAGGGTGCCGGTGCCGACCGAAAGGGCCACCACCAACGGCAGGAAGAAGACGTCGACGAGGCCGAAGTCGTCACGGATGGTCGGGATCGGATGTGCGTCGAACCAGTACACGAGGCCCACGATGACGGCCAGCAGCACCACCGACAGCACCCCCGCGACCGTGCGGCCCCGGTCGGTCAGGTTCAGCTTGCGGACGGCGGCACACGCCAGGGCACCCGCGGTGAACTGCAGGACGATGCGCGGCAGCCAGCTCCACGGCGTGTAGAACTCGCCCGTGGCGGCCAGGAACAGCAGCGGCGGCAGCGTCACGGCGAACGCCAGCCACAGCAGGGTCCGCGCCCGGCTTACCCGGGCCACCCGGAACAGCACGATGACCAGCAACCCGAACAGCAGGTACGCCAGCCATTCCGCGCTGATCGACCAGGCCGGGCCGTCCCAGCTGGAGTTGTCGAAGTACGGCACCACCCACAGCTGGACCAGGAACAGCTGACGCAGGTAGTTGGGGCCGGTGAGGGTGGCCGCCTCCGGCGACGGGAAGTCGCCGACGTTGAGCGTGAAGATGATCCAGGCCACGGCGAGGTGCATGGTGACCAGGTAGACGGGCCAGACCCGGGCCAGGCGGAGCCACAGGAAATGCAGCGTCGCCCGTGTCGACCACGCCGGCCCCATGCGCTCGAGGTAGTTCCAGGTGAGGACGAATCCGCTGAGGATGAAGAACAGATCGACGCCCTG
Organism: Mycobacterium sp. SMC-21; assembly: GCF_045310825.1. Lineage (NCBI taxonomy): Bacteria > Bacillati > Actinomycetota > Actinomycetes > Mycobacteriales > Mycobacteriaceae > Mycobacterium > Mycobacterium sp. SMC-21. The sequence continues at coordinate 266,718 of NZ_JBJIAO010000005.1, forward strand.
CGCGCCGCAGTCGAGAATCGGGGCGAGGGCGTCGCTCAGGGGCGGTGACGCCTGCTTCAACAGCGGACGGAAATGGAACAGCACCACCCACACGGCGGCGACGATGCGCAGGCCGGACAGTGCCTTGATTTCACCGCTCGGCACAACACTCATGACGGGAAAAGGGTAACAGCGGCGACGACCCGGGTCCCGACGGGAAACCTGTGACTTTTCTTCGACGGCACTGCCGAGCGCCGGAATTCTGTTGCCGCCAGAATGGCGCGCCGGGGCGCTGGAATATTCGGCCGCTCGGGAGCATTCTGTAGACATGCTAATTAGGCGGAAATTCACGACATCGGCGGTCGCCGCGGTGGCCGCCACAGCAGCAATAGTTGCCGCTCCGGCCGCAGCGATGACCCTCTCCGGGAGCATCGGCGCGGATCGGACCGTGGTGGCCGACAACGGCTACGGCGGACCCGATGGCCAGGGCGGCGGCGGTGGCTGCGGCGACGGCGCGAACTGGCGAGGCTGTGGTGGCTGGAACCCCGTCACCGGCGGATTCGGCCACGGCTGCTTCAACGGGATCTGCGGCGGCTGGGACGGCAGTCGCGGCTGGGGCGGCTGACAAAACATTTGCTCGCGTCGCGAGATAATTGCATTTCCCCTATTCATGGCTCGCGGTAATTGGATTTACTTCGCGCGGGAAATCCCTAAGCTCGCGGCCATGGATGTCCCGAGCCCGCGGCCCGACGCGCCGCATCTGGCCGACGTGGTGCCGGCCGTGCTGGCCGCGATGGGTGTGCACGGAGCCCAACGCGACGGGGTGCACCGGCCCATCGACCTGCCCGGCGGCATCCGCGGCGCGTGCGTCTTGCTGATCGACGGTCTCGGCGCACAGTTGCTCGACACCTACGCCGACGACGCGCCGGTACTGGCAGGACTTCGCGGCCGGAATCTGCGCGTCGGCTACCCCGCCACCACCGCGGCGGGGCTGGCGGCGGTGGGCACCGGCCGGCGCTCGGGCGAACACGGCATGGTCGGATACTCGTTCCGGATTCCCGACCACGGCGTGGTGAACGCGCTGCGCTGGACGCCGCACCCGTTCGGCGCCGATCTGCGCGACGTGCTGGTGCCCGAGGAAGTCCAACCGCTACCGACCACATTCGGTCAGGCCACGGCCGCCGGCGTGGCCGTGAACGTCATCTCGGGCGCCGAATTCACCAATTCCGGGCTGACCCGCGCGGTGCTGCGCGGCGGCCGGTACGTCGGGGTGCATCGGCTCGGCGACCTCGCGGCCCGCGTCCAGCAGGCCGTCGCCGACGGCGGATTCTGCTACGGCTACCACGCCGACCTGGACATGCTCGGCCATCTGTACGGCGCGGGGTCGACCGCGTGGCGCATGCAGTTGCGACAGGTGGACCGGCTGGTCGAGTCGATCGTCGAAGCCCTGCCGTCCGGCGGGCTGCTGGCGGTCGTTGCCGACCACGGCATGGTCAACCTCGCCGAAGCCGACGTCATCGATATCGATGCGCGTCCGGCGCTGTTGGACGGCGCCGTCGCCGTCGCCGGGGAGGCGCGCGCACGGCACGTCTATGTCGCCGACGGGGCGGCCGATGCGGTCGCCGACGCGTGGCGAGAAACGTTGGGCGCCAAGGCCTGGGTTCGTACCCGGGAGCAGGCCATCGCAGAGGGCTGGTTCGGCGCGCGGGTGAGTGACGCGGCCCGCAGCCGCATCGGCGATGTCGTGGCCGCGGCCCGGGACAACGCCGGGTTGGTACGTCGAACGGTCGAGCCGCTGGAATCTGCCCTGATCGGACAGCATGGGTCATGGACAGATGCCGAGCAGCTGGTTCCGCTGCTCATCGCTTCCGGATAGCCGGAATTACTCCGGCTTCAGATGGGCGTCGTCGGCGAAAACGAGCGTGCCGCTGTCCAGCAGGACGGCCCAGCGGCGCGCCGCGTCGACGATATGGTCCTCACCGACATCGACCGAATAGCCCGCATGATCGCCGTAGTCCTCGACGATCACCCCACGCACGTCTTTGGCGTCGCCACGGTTGACGCGAACCCGCATGTCAACGGCGAACTTGGCGTTCCTACCCATAACCACCCCAGCATTTCTGGTAATCACCGCAGGTACGGAACCTCGGCCCACCGACCTCTGCCCCGACGTCAGTAGGTACCGAACTTTAGGGGCTCTTCATGATTGAGGGTGTAGAACGGTCAGCTGCTGTCGGCCTGTGATTGGGGTGTCTGGTTGGCTGGGTGTGT